>NZ_KV826446.1:0-6254 GCF_001835915.1 Streptococcus sp. HMSC034E12 | reverse complement strand
ATGCTGACCAAAATCAAGGAAGAATTATTAAAACGGGAGGTGTCGAATGAGTGAAATTTTAGGAGCGGTAGCAACACTAGCATTCTTCTTCTTGGCAGGCGCATTTGTCAACCACTTAGACTGGCGCAAAGCCAGAAAGCAAGCAGAGCTTGAAGAGCGAGAAAACGAGCGCATAGAGCTTGAAGCGATGTACGTTATATGTGCAATTGAGCATGACCGCAGAGAACGACAACGCAAATTGGCAGAGGCGAGAAAGCATAGCACGAAGTCGTTTATAGTCGAAGGGGTGGGATGATATGACAACACAAGTAGAACGCATTCGAAATTTTTACAAAGAAAATCCTTCTGCAACTTATGAAGAAGCAGAACAGGCGATCAATGTGACACAAGGGAATATCCGTTCAAATATCGCAAAAGATATTAAACGTGGTTATTGTACACGCAGTGAAACCGGAAGTATAGATTATTCAGCTTACTTCCGTTCGGGAGAAGAACTTTTTGAATTTAGAAATTGGCAAAATGAAGTCAGACGGGAACTGATTGATCAATTGTTAGAAGCTAATCGACATGAAACGGCAAGCGACCAAATCCGGTTGAATGCTAAAGAAATTAATAAATTACTGAAAGAGGTAACAAAATGAGTTTTTTATATGAATTGGAAGGGATTTACGCACAGTTGCAATCCATGGAATTAGACGATGAAACATTTCAAGATACTTTAGATAGTATTGATTTTCAAGGGGATTTGGAAAAAAACGTCGAATATTTTGTAAAAATGTTAAAAAATATTGAAGCTGATGAAAAAATGTTTAAAGAAGAAGCGGTGCGTTTTAAAGAAAAAGAACACGACGCTAAAGCCAAAAAAGAACGTTACAAAGAAATTATTCGTAAAGCAATGAAAATGAGTAATCAAAAAAAAGTACAAGCTGGATTGTTTACAGTTTCAACACGTAAGAGCGAAGCGGTTGAAATTTTAGATGAGACAAAAATCCCAGTGTATCTTATGACTGAAAAACATACGTTTACTCCAAATAAAACTGAAATCAAAAAAGCAATCAAATCCGGAAAAGAAGTTTTTGGGGCTGTCCTTAAGGAAGGAGAAAGCGTGATAATTAAATGAGAATTCTTTCAATCGACCCTAGCTCAAACAAAATCAATACTAGTACGACAGGAATTGTTTTATTAGATAATGCCAAATTGATTGATTGTTGGGTAGTCGGATATGGGATGTTAAACTTTAAAAATTGGTTTGATGAAATCGGAAAAAAGTTAGAAGTAGATGTAGTTGTTATCGAAAAATTTGAAGTCAGGGACAACGATAATTCCAAAGACAATTCTGTATTAGAAACTATTGCGTTTATTCAACTATGTTATCCTAATGCGATATTACAGCGAAATGCCGGCTATCAATCAGATATACCAAACGAGCTATTAAAATTACTTGGACTTTGGAAATTCGAAAAATCTCATCATCAAGATGTCCGAGCGGCTGCTAGATTAGGATTATTCTACGCTATGAGAAATGATGTAGAGGAGGTGATTCAGGACATTGGCAGAACTGCAATTGAGAAAATGGCAAACTGAAGCTGTCCAACGAAGCAACTTACCAACCAATGGTATTTTTTTAGAGGCTCTCGGGGGCAAAGGTAAAACTATTTGCGCTTTAGCTATCGCTAAACACAAAAAAGCGAAGAAAATTATTATCACGAATAATCGTCTGTCTATTTTAAGTGGTTGGATAGATGCCATAAAATTAATGGATTTTGATAAAGATGTTGAAATTATTGTTAGAACAGACAGATACTTGCAGGACTTGGTTTCAAAAGGGTCTAAATTGACCTGTGGCGTACTTATCATTGACGAGTGGCAGAATATGTCGAGTGATAAGCAAACAAGCTTATATCGCAAAATAAAGCGAAAATACACGATTGGGCTTTCAGCTACTCCAATTAGAAAAAAAGGGCAGAATTTCTATCCCTTAGAAAAAACAATTTTCGGATGGGCGACTCCTAACAGAAAATTTGATTGGCAAAAAGCCCACGGAAAAATGGTCTATGATCCGTTTTCTTACTCAAAAGAAAAATGGCAAGACTTTAAGGATTATGAGACTTATATTAGCGGTCTACCAAACTTCTTTCGCTGGGAAGAAATTGAAGAAATTGAAAAATCTGTAGAAAACAATGGTTATGACATTAAATTTTATCGAAACACTGTAGAAGTCGGCAATCCAACTTTGCTCAAAATTTTTCGGCAATTGAACATAGTAAATGTTAATGGTAAATGCGCTATGGCTAAGCAATCTTTCGGGCGCAAAACATTTGAGCGCTACTTAATGCAGACAGGAGTAGAAGTTGACTTTCCCAAACTAAAGGCAGTCAATCAAGATACACCGCTACTATTAAAGATAGATGGTTTGATTGAACGAGCGCCGCACGGCATGCTAATTGTCAGCAAATCTAAACAGGTTGTCAATGTGATTCGCGAACGCAATCCAAATATCGGAATTTGGACAGGAGATGTTCAAGATGGGCTTGATAAACAAGTTGTTGTTGCAACTAACCAAGTGTTGGGGGTTGGTGTTGATGGTTTACAGCACAAGTTCAAAACAATTGTCGTTCTCGATCCAGTCGATGAATCTTCTGGCGAATATGATGATTATAGACAATTGTTATGGCGCGTAACTGGTTCACGGCAGCAACATGATGTAAATGTAATCGAATTTTATTATAAGGAGAACTAACAAAATGACTTTTAAATTACCAGAAAATAAACCACAAGTGCCAAAAGACACGCCACGGAATTTCTTTATTTACGGTGAGACTATGAGCGGTAAGTCTTATTTGGCGAACGAATTTCCAAATCCTATTGTTTTAAATACAGACGGAAATGCAGAAGCAAATAGTGTACCGAGCATTCAACTAGTAAATGAAAAAAACGGTCAAGGGCGCATTACTAACTCAGTGATTAAACAATTAAGTGAGATATTGTTAGCTTTGCAAACACAAAAGCACTCTTACGAAACAGTTGTTATTGATGTTATTGACGATGTTATTGAGATGATAAAAATTGCAGTTTGTGACGAACTAACGCCAAGCGGTAAACCTCGTATTAAATCACTTTCTGAAATCCCCTATGGAAAAGGATATGATTTCTTTAATCAATCAATTACAGAATTGGTAATTGACTTGAAGGCTCTACCAATGAACGTTATTTATATCAGCCGTCAGATTTCAGAATATGATGACAACGGAAATGCGACTAAGGATAAGCCGAGCTTAAAAGACAAGTATGTCAACCTTATCAATGGAAACTCAGACTTGATGATTCATACTGAAAAAATCGGCAATAATTACAATCGAGAAGTCGATCGTAGACGAAAGGCATATTACGTGGATCAAGTTGATGACAAAGCAATTTTGAAAATTTTAAGTACTGTACGAGGGGCTTTAGATCCCGCTAAGGATACAAACAAAACAAAAAAAGAAGTTTCAAAAAAAGAAAAAGTTAAAGAGGCAGCAAAAAAAGAAACTGTTTCTGATGATGAACTATTTTAAAAGAAATAAAGGAGAAAACACATGAGTTTATATGACATTGCACAATCAATTAAAAAAGAAGGTTTTGACCCACGCAAAGATAGCGCGAATGGGCCTAAACCAATTCCCGCAGGAACGTACTTTGTAATTTTAAAAAAGGCGCAATTTAATATTGCAGAAAGCGGTTGGGAAAGCATCCAGTATCAATTTGAAGTCCGCGGTGGAGATCATGACGGACGTACAGAATTTGCGAGTTTTGGAACTTTGGACGAATGGAAGGATAAGAGTCTGGAGTGGGCGACTGAACGTACGATTAAATTTTTCCACAAAGCAATCGTTTTGTCTGGTGATGATGTTCTAAAAAAAGATTTTGAAGATGGTAAAAGCTTGGAAGAAGCTCTTGAACGTAAAGCGATCGGTAGTTACTACAACTTAGTCATTACAGAAACAGAAAGCAAAGGAAAAACTTATAGAAGCTACGACTTAGAAGAGGCGGAAGAAGCGGCACCATTAAAAAATTTAGATATTAATGATGATGTCTTACCGTTCTAATTGAGTACAAAAAGGGAATAAGATATGCCGTCTATGAAAAACTATGCTTTGCAGTATCAAAAATTAGGCTTTTCAGTCATTCCAATCAATCCTAAAAATAAGATGCCTTTAATTGATTTCGCAGATAAGCCTGCCTTGACTGCAGAAGAAATCGAGAAGTTTTGGGGTGGCTATCCTAATGCAAATATCGCTCTTAGGACAACAAATTTCTTTGTCATCGATATTGACAAACACGGCAAATCAAATGGATTCGAATCTTTAAAAAAATGGGAACATCTCAACTTGATAGAGCCAACATTACAAGCTAAAACCGCAAGTGGAGGGAAACATCTCTTTTACTTCAAAAGAGATGATACCCCTATCTCGCAAATGATTGGTTTTTTACCGGGAGTAGATATCAAGGCTCACGAAAACAATTATGTTCTGGTTGCACCATCTGCGACGAATAAGGGACAGTACGAATGGGACTTGGAAAAATCCAAAGAAGGCGGAACCATGGTGACGCCCTCTAAGGAATTGATTCAAGCAATCAAAAAGCAATATAGCGATACTCATGGTTATAGATATGATGGTCGGGACGGATTGAGAGATTTAGCCAGACGGTCACACACCAGAGACAGGAATCAAACTACCGAATTATTCGAAACCATCGGCCTTGGTTTTGGTGATGAAGGCGGAAGAAATGACAAATTAGCTAGTTTTGTCGGAGGTCTCTTGTTTCGTGCAGTAGACGATGAAATCGTTTTAAAGCTTGCACAAATAGCAAATTTAAACAGTCTTAGTCCTTTACCCGATAAAGAATTAATAAGGACAGTTGAAAGTATGATTAAGAAAGATAGGAGGTGATTCCGATTGGTGAAGTGGTTAGTATTGATTCAGGGGCTAAATTATTAACAAATGCAAATGGTAGCATTAAAGCCAATAGCCCTAGCAATGTTTTGATGTCTTTCAAAGCAGATGATCAATTAAGTATTTACTTAAAACACAATGAATTCTCGCAAGAGCACGAACTACTAAAAGATATTCGCATCGGCAATACCGAATTTAAAAAAGGAGAATTGCCAGCTAACTTCGAAAGTGTTGTGAGTGTTTATTTTGAAAGTATATTGGGTGTGACTTATTCCAACCCTGCGTTAAAAGCTGGAATGGAAACTTTCTTTTCGGAGCGAACCTATAATCCAGTTGTTGAATATATGGAGAACGCCGCTAAAAATTGGGATGGCCGTCAACGAATTGATCGGATGTTTCAAGTTTATCTCGGCGCAGAAGATACAGAACTTGTTTCAAAAATAGCCAAGATGTGGCTAATAGGTGCAGTCGCTAAAGTATATGATCCTTTTGTTAAATTTGACTATGTGCTTGATTTAGTAGGAGGTCAAGGAGTGGGGAAGACATCTCTACTTCAAAAAATCGGCGGTAATTGGTACACAGATGCTGTAACAGATTTTTCAAACAAAGATAATTATGACATTATGTTAAAATCTCTCGTCGTTAATGATGATGAAATGGTCGCAAGTAATCGTATGAGTTTTGCAGAAACTAAAGCCTTTATTTCTAAAACTGAATTACGTTTTAGACGCCCTTACATGAAACGTGTGGAAAGTTTTGCGAAAAACTTCGTCATTGCACGCACCACAAATCAAAAAGAATATTTAAAAGACAAAACAGGGGAACGACGTTTCTTGCCAATTTTGACAAATGCAGAACGACAAAAAAAACATCCTATGGATGTTGATCCTGAGACAATCGAGCAAATATGGGGTGAAGCTGTAACTATTTATAAAAATGGTGCTGATTTAATGTTTGACGAACAAACAGAAAACGAATTGAATGATTATCGTGAAAAATTCATGTATCGAGACGAAATTGAACAACAGGTATTAGAGTATTTAGAAATGCCAGTTCCGGAACATTGGGAACGAATGTCTGCTCAAAAGCAACATCAATATACAGCAGCTTATTTTGACAATATCAGCGATTTTGAATTTGGGAATTGTCCATTAAAAAAAATCTCTACTCGTGAGATTATGTATAATCTATTTTTAAAAAATTCAAATGACCGTAAATTATCCACAAAAATTAATATGATATTGGATAATTTACCGGATTGGGAAAAGAAAGTTTTTAAACAAAACAACAGGCCAACAAAAGGGTTTGTGAAAAAAAAAA
>NZ_KV826445.1:0-233 GCF_001835915.1 Streptococcus sp. HMSC034E12 | reverse complement strand
GATGCAGCATTGGCAGAAAAAGAAAAAGCGATCGACGCTAACGACAAACTTTCAGATGCAGAAAAAGCAGCAGCGAAAGAAGAAGCTAAGAAAGCAGCAGACGAAGCTAAGAAAGCGATCGATGAAGCGAAAGATCAAGCTGGAGTAGACGCAAAAGCAACTGAAGGAAAAGATGCAGTAGCCGCAGTAAACCCAGTAGGAAAAGACAAAGCTAAAGCAGCAGTAGATGCAGC
>NZ_KV826444.1:737-1133 GCF_001835915.1 Streptococcus sp. HMSC034E12 | reverse complement strand
AGGGAAAGATGAGTTTCATTGCGCAAGATTTTGACAATCGCAATATCATCACTGTTCTTGAGGGGAGAACACAAGCTATCATCCGAAATCACTTTCTTCGATACGATAGAGCTGTTCGTTGTCAGGTGAAAATCATTACGATGGATATATTTAGTCCTTACTATGCCTTAGCTAAGCAGCTTTTTCCTTGTGCTAAAATCGTTCTAGATCGTTTTCATATTGTCCAACATCTCAGCCGTGCTATGAGTCGTGTCCGTGTTCAAATCATGAATCAATTCGATCGAAAATCCCATGAATACAAGACCATCAAACGCTACTGGAAGCTTATACAGCAGAATAGTCGTAAACTGAGCGATAAGCGATTTTATCGCCCTACTTTTCGTATGCATCTAACCA
>NZ_KV826444.1:0-637 GCF_001835915.1 Streptococcus sp. HMSC034E12 | reverse complement strand
ATATCTATCAGCTCTTGCTTTTTCACTTTCAGAATAAGGAACCAGAGAAATTTTTCGGACTCATTGAGGACAATCTTAAGCTGGTTCATCCTCTTTTTCAGACTGTCTTTAAAATCATTCTCAAGAGCAAAGAGGGTATCGTCAACGTCCTTCAGTAAACCTACTCCAACACAAAATTGGAAGCAACTAATAAGCTCATCAAACTTATCAAACGAAATGCCTTTGGTTTTCGGAACTTTGAAAACTTCAAAAAACGGATTTTTATCGCTCTCAACATCAAAAAAGAAAGGACAAAATGTGTCCTTTCTAGAACTTAGCTTTTCTTCAACCCACTACAGTTGACAAAGAGCCCTATATTTTACCAAGACTATCGCAACCATGAAAAAAGCAACGGCAAAACCGTTGCTTTTTTTGATAGAATCGAGACATTATTGTCCCAGGCTCCAGATGTTAAAAACTAACACCTATTTCATCTAATATCAAATAAAATATCGGGAAGACAGGATTCGAACCTGCGACACCTTGGTCCCAAACCAAGTACTCTACCAAGCTGAGCTACTTCCCGTATAGATAGAAAAATGAAGTCCTAGGAGACTTCTTTTCTATGCACCCTAGAGGAGTCGAACCTCTAACCGCC
>NZ_KV826443.1:0-351 GCF_001835915.1 Streptococcus sp. HMSC034E12 | reverse complement strand
ATAACAACTATTGGAGCTTTATACAAAATCGACACAACTCTTATCAATGGTATTATTGCAGCAGTTACAACATTTGTGGGTACTGTATTAGGTATATCTAGCAATAAATATCAAAACGCACAAAACGAAAATGCAGAAACAAAAGGAGAATAGGCATGAGTAGAATTGAATCAAGTATTGCAGAAATGCGTAGATTGCAAGCAATTCCCGTGCACTATGACATGGGCGACCGTTACGGGAATGATGCAGACGGAGACGGACGTATCGAGTATGACTGTTCGTCAGCTGTTAGCCATGCTTTGGACATCAATCTAAACAACAACACAGAGAGCTTACAACAAGCCCTCCCTA
>NZ_KV826442.1:0-453 GCF_001835915.1 Streptococcus sp. HMSC034E12 | reverse complement strand
GGCTCTATAATATTTGTAGTGGGTAAATCCCCTATAGATCTTATGGAGCCTATTTTTGTGTAGAAAAAAAGTTCCATATGACCTATAATGAAAAGCGACTAAACAACTCATTAGAAAGATTCATATGGAACAATTACATTTTATCACAAAACTCCTTGATATCAAAGATCCTAATATCCAAATTATAGATATCATCAATAAGGATACACACAAGGAAATCATCGCTAAACTGGACTACTACGCTCCTTCTTGTCCTGAGTGTGGAAGTCAAATGAAGAAATATGACTTCCAAAAACCGTCGAAAATTCCTTACCTCGAAACAACTGGTATGCCTACTAGAATTCTCCTTAAAAAGCGACGTTTCAAGTGCTATCAGTGCTCGAAAATGATGGTCGCTGAGACTTCTCTCATCAAGAAGAATCATCAACCAAAAAATTGCTCAGAAACTGATTG
>NZ_KV826441.1:53971-107473 GCF_001835915.1 Streptococcus sp. HMSC034E12 | reverse complement strand
ATATTGTTTTTTCTACAAAAGTTTACCACATTCTAGTTTGATATTTTGCTTGACAAGAGATAAAGTAAATTATAAAATAATTAAAATAAAACCTTTAAAGAAGTCCAGAGAGGCTACTAAGGAAGATACGGTTAAAATGGCAGTTACTGCCAATTTTCGTGTAACCTTGCCTCGGGCAAGGTTTTTCTATAGCTCGTAATAAGGCAAATTTAGAGCTATTGATGATTAGCTAGTGCTACTAAGCAACTTCACCGTTTGATGTAGTATAGTCAGTATTGAAAGGTGGCAGAGCTAGAGATTCTGTCAAAAGGTTAAAAATGGCGAAAAGCCTATAAAAAGGAGAAGAATCCATGCGTGAAGAACGTCCTATTATTGCCCTTGATTTTCCGTCATTTGATGATGTCAAGGAGTTTTTAGAGCATTTTCCAGAAGACGAAAAGTTATATGTCAAAATCGGTATGGAATTTTTCTATGCCATTGGTCCGGAAATTGTGCATTATCTGAAAGGTTTGGGACACAGCATTTTCCTAGATTTGAAATTGCACGACATTCCAAATACAGTACGCTCTGCCATGTCAGTTTTGAGAACCTTTGGGATTGATATGGTGACGGTTCATGCGGCAGGTGGCGTGGAAATGATGCGAGAAGCCAAGAAGGTTTTAGGTGATCAGGCAAAGCTGGTAGCAGTGACCCAGCTGACTTCTACCAGTGAGGAAGATATGAGGGATTGCCAAAATATCCAAACAACTGTTTCAGAATCTGTTGTCAACTATGCCTGCAAAGCTAAGGAAGCTGGACTGGACGGAGTTGTTTGTTCGGCTCAGGAGGTTAAGCTGATTAAAGCCGCAACATCAGAAGATTTTCTGTGCGTCACTCCAGGTATTCGACCAGCTGGTTCTGAAATCGGGGATCAAAAACGGGTTATGACGCCGCAAGAAGCTCATCAAATTGGTAGTGATTACATTGTGGTTGGGCGTCCAATCACACGAGCAACTGATCCAGTAGCTGCTTACCGAGCTATAAAGGCGGAATGGGTGAATGGTTAGAAAAATGTATCGAGCAATCATTGACAGACCAATAGGTTACAAAGACAACTTTGGCAATTGTTATCCTATCAACTATGGTTATATTCCGGATTTATTTGCTGGAGACAGCGAAGAACAAGATGTTTATATCATTTCGGAAAAAATACGAGAACCTTTGGAATCTTTTGAAGGAGAATTGACTGCTGTTATTCATCGACAAAATGATGTGGAGGATAAGTGGGTACTGACCTCTACAAATGAGAATGTGGCCTTAGAGGACATTAAAGAAAAAACACGTTTTTGGGAACAATATTTTGTTTCCACTATTGAATTATTGTAAAGGAGAAATCATGACTTTAGCAAAAGATATTGCCCGTGACTTACTGAACATTGAGGCTGTTTACTTAAAACCGGAAGAACCTTTCACTTGGGCAAGCGGTATCAAGTCTCCAATTTATACAGACAATCGTGTGACCTTGGCCTATCCAGAAACGCGAACGTTGATTGAAAGTGGTTTTGTAGATAAAATCAAGGCTGAATTTCCAGAAGTAGAAGTGATTGCTGGAACAGCGACAGCGGGTATTCCTCATGGTGCTATTATTGCAGACAAGATGAATTTGCCCTTTGCCTATATTCGTAGTAAACCAAAAGATCATGGGGCTGGAAATCAGATTGAAGGTCGGGTAAAATCAGGTCAAAAAATGGTCGTGGTTGAGGATTTGATTTCAACTGGTGGTTCTGTTTTGGATGCCGTTGCTGCAGCAAAGCGAGAAGGTGCAGATGTCATTGGAGTGGTGGCTATTTTCACTTATGAATTACCTAGAGCAGAAAAGAATTTTTCAGATGCAGGTGTGAAATTAGTAACCTTATCTAACTACACTGAATTGATCAATCTGGCAGAACAAGAAGGTTATGTTTCAGCAGAAGGATTGGCTCTACTTGAGAAATTTAAACATGACCAAGAAAATTGGCAGGGATAAGAAAGATGAATCTAATAGAACTAAGTAGGAAGTATCCTCGGGCAGAAGTTTGGGCACATCCAGATGAGTTTCCAAACTTATATGATTTAACATTGAGAGGAGTCAAGCAAGCGACAAGTTCTTGGTTTGAAGAGTATGAAAAAGACAAGGAATCGTTACCTAAAGTTGGAGAAGTCTCCATCATGCTAGATAGAATGGAGAATCCTAGTCGAGCCTTGGTCATGGTGACTAAAGAAGTTCTTGTCCGTCCCTTTCATCAAGTGACAGCAGAAGAAGCTTTTTTAGAAGGAGAAGGCAATCGCAGTTTAAGAGATTGGCAGACTATTTTTGGTGATTATTGGCGTAAAACCTTGCCAGAAGAAGGATTAGAATTTTCAGAGTCTGGTTTGGTTGTTACAGAAATTTTTACTGTCTTAGAAGATTATCTTTTAGACAATGAAGAAAACGGACGTAGCAAGTAATTAGACGTTAAGCAGCAATCTGACGATTGTTGTTTTTTTAAATAGCGAAACACTGTAGATTTTGTTATAATATCCCTATGCTAAAAATGTATTCTTTTTTCTTTTCAGCTTTGCAAAAAATTATGTTATTGATTGGTTTGCACTGGTTTTTTACTGTGATTATTCATCTAGGGACAATTTCTAATCTGGCTTTGATTGGGGTGGCGATACTAGCGTTTCTGGCATATCGTTATCTAGAAAATGTAAAAAAATGCTACCACTACCTGATGAAGCACAAAGTTGCTATTATGATAGCGGTAATTATATTTCAGTTAGCAATGCTTTTGTCTGCTCAGTTGCTGATTCGGCGAGATGCAGCAGTTGTTTTCAATGGTGCTTTCAAGTACTCAAAAGAGACTTCTATTTCCAGTTATTTGACACGCAATCCTAATAACTTGTTTCTCTTTTTGTATGAGCGCTTTTTTTATAATATCTTTGGAAGCTCAGCTTTATGGATTTTGCAGGGATTAAATATATTTTATGACGATATAACGGCACTCATTTTGTACAAGGGAATGAAAAAATATGTGAGTGAGTCTGCTGCTGATGTGACATTTAGTTTGCATGTCTTGCTAGTTGGCTTTTCACCTTATTTTTATTCGATGTACACGGATATATGGCCTCTTCCGCTCATTGCTTTACAAATATTCTTACTTTTTGATTTATTTGGGCTTCGATGGCAGGATAAGAGGGTACTCTTCATAAAGACAATCGGATTAGGTTTGATAAGTGGGCTTGCAGTGCTGATACGACCAACTGTGTTGATTATTATTATGGCGGGTTTTATGGTGCTGTTGTTCAAAAAGGAATGGAAGAAATTTATCTTAATCTTTTTCACCTTTCTCCTATCGTTTGGCGTAACTTCTATCGGCGGAAACTATCTGAAAGCGACACAAACAGAAGTGACATTGATACAAGAGAAAGGATTGTCTAAAAGTCCTCTGCTCTTTATTGACTTAGGGTTGACTTTTATTGGACACGATCAAGAAGACATGAAAGAGGGTTTGCTTCAATACATTGATGTGGATCAGAGAGAACAGTATAATAATGGAATGTTTAAGCAAGAAAATGTAAAAAAAGAAATCAAACGACGTTTAAAAGAGTATTCGTTTTTTGGATTTCTCAATCATCTTTACTATAAGCATTCATTAACTGTTTTAGAAGGAACTCTAGGCTGGTTGTATCGAGATGTGGAATATGAAAAAACGCCCTATATTTCTCCTCTTTATCCTTATACAAAAAAGAATCCTGTGGCGCAGTTTATCAGAACTTATTTTCTGAGTGTCGATAAGAATGAGTATCGGTATTATGAGATTGTGAAGCAGGTTATTTGGATTGTGATGAGTCTGGGTCTTGTTTTTGCCTTGTGGAAATATCGTGCAGATGATAAACTCAATATGCTCAGTCTTGCAGTCTTTGGTGGTTTGTTGTTTTTGCTCATTTTTGAAGGTGGAAAGACGCGGTATTTAATACAATTTTTACCGCAAATCATCATATTGTCTGCATTAGGATTGACTAAATATTTACCGGATTGGTTAAAAAGTAAGAAAGGAGAAAAGATAAAATGAGAAAATCGTTTTACACTTGGTTGATGACGGAGCGCAATCCCAAAAGCAAAGCACCGAAGGCGATTTTAGCAGACTTGGTGTTTCATGAAACAAATTTCCCTAAGCACACGGATGATTTTGATGAAGTTAGTCGTTATCTGGAAGAACATGCTGACTTTTGCTTTAATCTTAGCGATTTTGATGCGATTTGGGAAGACTATCAGGCTCATTAGTTCGGAGAAATGATAGAATTTTCCGAGTTACTTTGCTATAATAATAGTAAATAATGTGAAGAAAGAGGTTCTTTATTTGCAAGAACATTCAGTAGAAATTACCTTACAGCATCCGGATGATGCTTTTCATCTTTTTGGTTCCAATGAACGTCACTTGCGTTTAATGGAACAGGAGTTGCAGGTAACAATTCATGCAAGGACGGAGATTGTCCAGATTATCGGTAGCGAAGTAGCTTGTGAGGAGACTCGTCAGGTTATTCAAGCTCTGCTAGTTTTGGTGAATCGCGGGATGACGATTGGGACACCAGATGTAGTGACGGCTATTACAATGGTCAAAAATGGTGAAATTGATAAGTTTGTGGCTCTGTATGAGGAAGAAATTATCAAAGATTCTTATGGCAAGCCCATTCGTGTCAAGACCTTAGGGCAAAAAATCTATGTTGATAGCATTAAGAATCATGATGTTGTCTTTGGGATTGGACCGGCAGGGACAGGAAAAACCTTCTTAGCGGTGACCTTGGCAGTGACAGCACTCAAACGCGGTCAGGTCAAGCGAATTATTTTGACTCGTCCGGCAGTAGAAGCGGGCGAGAGCCTAGGATTTCTACCAGGGGATTTAAAGGAAAAGGTGGATCCTTATTTGCGGCCTGTTTATGATGCATTGTATCAGATTTTAGGTAAGGATCAAACAACGCGTCTTATGGAGCGAGAAATCATTGAGATAGCTCCTTTGGCTTATATGCGTGGACGAACATTGGATGACGCCTTTGTCATCTTAGATGAAGCGCAAAATACAACCATTATGCAGATGAAGATGTTTCTAACACGACTTGGTTTTAATTCCAAGATGATTGTCAATGGGGATATTAGCCAGATTGACTTGCCAAAGAATAATAAATCAGGTCTCATTGATGCGACAGAGAAATTGAAAAATATCAAGCAAATTGATTTCGTTTACTTATCAGCCAAGGACGTTGTGCGTCATCCTGTGGTTGCAGAGATTATCCAAGCTTATGAACATTCTACTGAAATGGCGCATCATCATTTTTCTAAAGAAGAAAAATCAAGTTTGACCAATTCCAAAATTGTCAGCGAGCCAGTCAAGGAGTCGGAAGATGATGAAGGAATATCTCTTGGCTAATCTGGACAAGTTTCACACGACTGATTTTGAGGAAGTACGCTTGCAAAAGAATCTGCTACGTGACTGATGACTATCAATGCATCTTCCTATGTCATGATCACAGGACACAGAAAGTAAGAATTAAAAAATAATTGACCAACTATCTAAGCATTACAGATGTAGGATACTAACCGAAAAGGATATCCCAAGTATTTTATCTTTATATGAAAGCAATCCTCTGTATTTTCAGCATTGTCCACCAGGCATATCCTGATGAGGAGACTGTTTTTATTGGTTTGTTTATGGTTGAACAAGCCTATCAGAGGAAAGGATTGGCAGTCAGATTGTGACAGAAGCACTAGCTTATTTTGTTAAGAACTTTCGAAAAGCACGTTTAGCTTATGTTAAGGGAAATCTTTAATCTCAGCATTTTTGGGAAAAGCAGGGCTTTAAACCAATTGGATGCGAGGTTAAGCAAGAACTCTATACGGTTGTTATCGTTGAACAGAGCTTAGGAGATTAGAAATGACATCAAGTAAGAACTATTTGGAATTTATTTTGGAGCAATTATCAGGATTAGATGATGTGACTTACCGTTCCATGATGGGGGAGTATATTCTTTACTTCCGTGGCAAGATTATTGGCGGCATTTATGACAATCGCTTTTTAGTTAAACCCGTGCAAGCAGTCTTAGATAAGATTGACCAACCTTCTTTTGAGTTTCCATACGAAGGTGCCAAAGAAATGATTTTAGTGGAAGACCTTGATAATAAGATGTTTCTAGAAGACCTGATTTTAGCTATGTATGATCAACTGCCAACACCCAAACCTAAAAAGAAAAAGCAAAGGTAAACGAAGCAAAAAAGAAGCCTGCTAAGGTCCTGTCTTTGCACGGGCAAAACTTTATATATAAAAAGAAGCTGGGACGAAAGAGCTCAGCTTCCTTTGGTTTATATAGTTGTCATTACAAGACGCAGTGGTTGAGCGAAACTCTGTTGACTTTATTCAATTTAGAGTTTCTTATGAACAATTGAGTCTGGAATGAAAGTCTCCAGTTGCAAAGTATACAGTACAATAAACCAACGATGCAGTAGCTGATGACACAAAGCATAGTGGGTAGGACTTGCGAAGTCACCCTTTTCTTTTCAAAATTTATACTAAATCATTGATATCGGTGTAGTCACGATTAAGCCATTCTGCGACGGGTCGGCTAGTGAGATAACCTTTATAAGTAGTCACTCCTTGTTGTAGCCCCAAATCATCTGCTATAGCTTGTTCAAAACCTTTGTCAGCCAAATCTTCAATGTAAGGAAGTGTTACATTTGTAAGGAAGTGTTACATTTGTAAGGGCAAGAGTTGATGTACGGGCAACAGCACCTGGGATGTTGCAACGGCATAGTGAAGTACACCATGTTTTTCATAGACAGGTTCATCGTGAGTGGTTACACGATCAGCAGTTGCAACAACTCCACCTTGGTCAACAGCTACATCTACAATAACAGATCCAGATCGCATTTTACTGACCATTTCATCAGTAACGAGCTTGGGAGCTTTGGCACCAGGGATTAATACTGCTCCAATCACTACATCGGCCTCTTTGACACTTTCAGCAATATTGAAAGAATTAGACATAAGGGTCTGGATTTGATGACCAAAAAGGTCTTCTAGTTCTGACAGTCGTTTAGCGCTGATATCAAGAATAGTGACATGCGCTCCCAGTCCTAAAGCGATGCGAGCTGCGTGTGTTCCAACAACGCCCCCTCCAATGATAGTGACTTTTCCTTTAGGAACACCTGGAACACCGCCCAGTAGTACACCAGAACCACCTCCTTGTTTGGTTAAAAAGTGATCTCCAATCTGCACAGCCATTCTCCCTGCGACCTCACTCATAGGAACGAGCAGAGGGAGTTTTTTTCTTGGTCACGAACGGTTTCGTAAGCAATCCCTGTTGTTTTGCCCACAATCATCGCATCGGATAATTCAGGTGCAGCAGCCATGTGCAGATAAGTGAAAAGCAAGAGGTCATCACGTAAGAAGCCGTATTCAGTAGCTAAGGGCTCTTTGACTTTGACAACTAGATTAGCCACCCAAGCTTCGGCTGCAGTTGCAACAACTGTCGCTCCCTGTGCTTTATAGTCGGCATCTGTAAATCCAGAACCAAGGCAGGCTTTGGTTTCAACTAAAACCTGATGACCTTTTTGGACAAGACTATGAACGCCAGCTGGTGTTAAAGCAACACGATTCTCATTGTTTTTAATTTCTTTTGGAATACCGATTAACATAGATTTAATCCTTTTTTGAGATGTTTTTATTGTATATGAAAACGCTTTAAAAATCAAAGCGAAATCAAAAAACATTGATTTCGGTGAATATTTATGTTATGCTATGAGACAAAAAAGGAGGTTCATTCAAGATAGAAAGTATTTATCTAAAGCTAGCTGAAAACCGAACTTTGGAAACAGAGCGCCTGCTCTTGCGGCCTGTGACCTTAGATGACGCTGAGGATATGTTTGAATATTCCTCTGATGAAGAAAATACTCGCTACACTTTTTTACCTAATAAAGATTTGGAAGAAACTAAAAATATTATTGCTCGTTTATTTATGGGGAGACCACTTGGAAATTGGGGAATTGAGTTAAAAGAAAATGAAAAACTGATTGGCAGCATTGACCTACACAAGCTAGATCCGGTCCTCAAAAAGGCGGCTATCGGCTATGTGATTCATAAGAATTACTGGAATCAGGGCTTGGCAACGGAAGCTTTGAAAGAAATAATCCAGTTGGTTTTTGAAAGTTTGAATATGAATATGTTGGTGGCTCTCCATGATGTGGAAAATCCAGCTTCAGGACGAGTTATGGAAAAGGCTGGTATGAAGTTTTCCCATATTGACCCATACGCAGCACTCGATGAGCACGAGGAAGGCCGAATTTCTCAGAGAGCTTATTATCGTTTGACAAAGAAAGATTATTTTGAAAAAGACTGATGTGAATGTTAGATTTATAGGAAATTTCAATGGTGACTAGGTTCTTTTTGGAACGTTCTAGCAAAATTTTTTTCTTTTAATGAAAACATTTTTCAAATCTATTGACAAGTACCTCTCTGCATGATATAGTAGATAGGGACTGCTGATTTAGCTCAGTTGGCAGAGCGCATCCATGGTAAGGATGAGGTCGCCGGTTCAATCCCGGCAATTAGCATGAGGAACAGGAAAAAGCCCAATTTTAATGGGCTTTTTTGCATTGGTGACGATATTAAGACATCAAATTCACCAGCTATTATATGTGATGGTATTCTCTTAGGTCAAAGCGTTGGTACAGACCTAGTCGGTTTGGACTTCTATCATGAACCTACTTTATCGTTTTTACGATCCCCAAAAAGGGAAAATATATATTGATCAACAAGACATCCAACAATATTCTCGTGAAAGTCTTCGTAGTCACATGGGGATTGTTTTGCAAGATCCTTATCTATTCACAGGAACACTAGCAACTAATGTAGCGATGAGCCATTCAGGCATCAATCGTGAAAAAGTCTTGGAATCTTTAGAAAAAGTCGGTGCAGGGGACTTGCTGGCTCGTTGTAAAGAAGGAATTGATGAGCCTGTAAAGGATAAAGGGGCAGCATTTTCAAGCGGTGAATGTCAACTGATTTCATTTGCTCGAGCTCTCTATGCTAATCCTCAAATTTTAATATTGGATGAAGCAACTTCTCATATTGATACAGAAACCGAAGAACTGATTCAAAAAGCAATGGCTGTGGTCAAGGAGGGGAGAACGACTTTTATCATTGCTCACCGTTTATCCACCATTCAAGATGCAGACCAAATTTTGGTTATTTCTGAAGGAAAGATTGTGGAGAGAGGGCAACATGATACATTGGTAAAACAAAATGGCATCTATGCGCAAATGAGCCGCCTCCAGCAACAAGTATAAGTTTTGAAAGAAAAAATATGAAATAAAGAGCAGAACGAAATAGTAAATGATTTATAAATCAGGCATTCCTATCTGAAATATGGTATAATGAAGTGATACTAATAAAGTAGGTGTAATATGTATATAGAAATGGTCGACGAGACAGGGCAAGTTTCAGAAGAAATCATCAAGCAAACACATGATATACTGGAATTTGCTGCTAAAAAGATTGGCAAAGAAGAAAAAGAAATGGCAGTGACATTTGTTACAAACGAGCGCAGCCATGAGCTGAATTTGGAATATCGAAATACAGATCGTCCGACAGATGTTATCAGCTTGGAGTACAAGCCTGAGCTGGACATTGCCATTGACGAGGAGGATTTACTAGAAAATCCTGAGCTGGCGGAAATGTTAGAGGATTTTGATGCCTATATCGGAGAGCTCTTTATTTCCATAGATAAGGCGCGTGAACAAGCAGAAGAATATGGTCACAGCTTTGAGCGGGAAATGGGTTTTCTTGCAGTACATGGTTTTCTGCATATCAATGGATACGATCACTATACGCCGGAAGAAGAGGCGGAAATGTTTGGTTTACAGGAAGAAATTTTGACTGCTTATGGACTTACAAGACAATAATACAAATAAACGCAAATGGAAAAATCGAGATGTGATTTCGAGTTTAGAATTTGCTCTGACAGGGATTTTTACAGCAATCAAAGAAGAGCGCAATATGCGCAATCATGCTGTTTCAGCAGTTGCGGTCGTGCTTGCAGGATTGTTTTTTCGGGTATCTGCGATAGAGTGGCTCTTTCTCTTTTTGAGTATTTTTCTAGTCATTTCTTTTGAGATTATGAACTCTGCTATTGAAAATGTGGTAGATTTAGCTAGTGATTATCACTTTTCCATGCGAGCTAAAAATGCCAAGGATATGGCAGCAGGAGCTGTTTTGGTTGTTTCGGGTTTTGCGGTTATAACAGGATTGATTATTTTCGTTCCGAAAATTTGGAATTTACTTTTTTAACATGAAAATCGGAGAATCCTTTCCGATTTTCTTATATTAGACTAATAAGGAATAAACGAGGTGAAAAATGACCTTTAAATCAGGATTTGTTGCTATTTTAGGACGTCCAAATGTTGGAAAGTCTACTTTTTTAAATCATGTTATGGGGCAAAAGATTGCTATCATGAGTGATAAGGCTCAGACGACTCGTAACAAGATTATGGGAATTTACACGACAGATCAGGAGCAGATTGTCTTTATTGATACGCCAGGGATTCATAAGCCAAAGACTGCCTTGGGCGACTTTATGGTGGAATCCGCTTACAGCACGTTGCGTGAAGTGGATACAGTTCTTTTTATGGTTTCTGCCGATGAAAAACGCGGTAAGGGTGATGATATGATTATGGAGCGTTTAAAAGTGGCTAAAGTTCCTGTTATTCTGGTTATCAATAAAATTGATAAAGTACACCCGGATCAGCTGCTGAGTCAGATTGATGATTACCGCAAGCAGATGGACTTTAAGGAAGTTGTGCCAATTTCTGCTCTTCAAGGCAATAATGTTTCGCATCTAGTTGATATTTTAAGTGAAAAATTAGAGGAAGGTTTCCAATATTTCCCAGCTGACCAGATTACCGACCACCCTGAGCGTTTTTTGGTTTCTGAGATGATTCGGGAAAAGGTTTTATTGCTGACACGTGAAGAAATTCCGCATTCGGTGGCGGTGGTCATTGACAGTATGAAGCGGGATGAGGAGACTGACAAAGTGCATATCCGCGCTACCATTATGGTGGAAAGAGACAGTCAAAAGGGCATTATCATCGGTAAAGGCGGCTCTATGCTTAAGAAAATCGGCTCTTTAGCACGCCGCGACATTGAACTCATGCTAGGTGATAAAGTCTTTCTTGAAACTTGGGTTAAAGTCAAGAAAAACTGGCGGGACAAAAAGCTAGACTTGGCAGATTTTGGATATAACAAAAAGGAGTATTAGAGGCTGAGGAAGATGAGGTCGTTATTTGTCGCAGAAAAAGGTCACCAAAATGATAAAAGTATTGTCCTTTTGCATGCGTCTGGTTCTAGCAGTCAGATGTGGGCACATCATATCGCTGAGTTAAAAAATGATTTTCACTGTATAGCTGTTGATTTGCCTGGACCTGCTTCTAGCCGCGACATTGAGTGGACAAATTTTAATGATGTTACAGAAATGATTGCTGATATTATCAAAAACAGGGTTCACGGCAAGCCGCACCTTGTTGGACTATCGTTGGGAGGCGGTCTCGTTCTTAAATTGTTGGAAAAACATGCTGATTTATTTGATAGAGCGATTGTTGACGTTGCCTGTCACCACCCTATAAAAGGCTACCGCAAAGTCATTGCCGGTGTTTACATCATGTCGTTATTAAAAAACACTAAGCTAATGGGCAACCTTATGGCAAAAATGATGCAGAAAGATGGTGTACCTGAAGAGAGCTATCGTTAGTTCATAATGGATTTGCAAAGGGCTTCTGCTAAGTCTTTTCGCCGAGCAATGTTACAGGCAAATCTGCTGAGGATTACTGCAAATTTCGACAATCCTGTTTTCTTTGTTTCGGGCGGTAAAGAATCGAAGTCAATTCATGAATCTCATAAAGAATTGGTAAGAAAAAACAGATTGAGTGATCGTGCCTATTATCCAAATAAAGGGCATGCGTGGCTGTTTAGTGATATTGACACGCATATACAATTACTCCGCTACTTTTTTCAAGACGGAGCATTTCCAGATAAATTAAAAGGTTTCTAAATATGGACTACATTTCCTACATTCGCTCAAAGGTTGGGCATGACAAGGTTATTCTGACCTTTGCTGGCGGTATTTTAGCAGATGACGAGGGACGCGTGCTGTTGCAACTACGCGGGGATAAGAAAACATGGTCTATTCCAGGCGGTGCAATGGAGCTTGGCGAATCCACTCTTGATACTGCTAAGCGTGAATTTTTTGAAGAAACTGGCATTGAAGTAGAAGCTACTCGTTTTCTCAATGTTTACAGTAATTTCGAGGAAGTTTATCCGAATGGTGATGCGGTGCAGACGGATGTCTTCATCTATGAGCTGGCGGCGATTTCATCAGTGAATATTGCAGATTTTCACAATGAAGAAACTCTACGCCTGCGTTTCTTTTCTAAGGAAGAAATTGAGAATTTAGAATCTGTGAGTAGTAAGCATCGCCTGATGTTAGCTGAGTATTTTGATGACAACTTTGCGATGTGACATTGAGTTGAGATTGACATATAATCCGTGATTAATTTATTTTTTAAGGAGGTAGGGCAATGGAATTTGTAAATCTTTTAGTGGAAAATGTGGAACGAGCCGAGGAGCGTTTTTTATCGGTTCTGGCTAATTTATCTGTGGAAGAAGCGAATGCTTTTCCGGTTGCGGATACAGTTCCGTCCATTAAGTCTGTGACTTAGTTGACTTGGCATACGGCGCGGGAGCTGGATTTTCAGATTGCTGATTTAGCTAAGACCGAGCCAGTCTGGTTCTCTAAAGGTTGGAAGAAAAAGTTTGCCTTGGATTTGCCAGATGATACGGAAGATTGGCACCATACTCCTCAAGAAGCGCATAAAGTTGTGGTGACAGATATTGAGTTGCTCAAAGACTATCTGTCTGATGCGGTTGCGGCAACAATTGCTTATTTATCAGAGGTGAATGAAGACAGTTTGGACGATGTTGTTGATGAGAATTGGACTCCAGCTATTAAACGTGGGAATCGTTTAGTATCGATCATTGACGATGCTGCTATGCATTCAGGTCAGGCAATCTATGCTCACCGCCTGCTAGGAAGAGAAGAGTGAAAAAGATAATGGTAGGGGAAATTCGAGCGGTCGAAAAATCTCAACTAGCTGACTGGGCTTACTTTGCTCATTTAGCTTGGAAGATAGAGAAAAAGAAATTACTAGCAGCATTTTCTGAAGGCAAATTTCCTAATGAATTTTTATACTACTTAGAGGGAGAAGCCGTTGCTTGGATCAGCTTATCTATGCGTTCGGAGTATGTGGAAGGAGCAGAGCAACTTCCTATCGCATATATTGAAGGCATAGCGGTAGCACCTGCTTTTCAAAGAAATGGCATCGCTCATCAACTTCTAGAGTTTGCACAGTCGTGGGCGAAAGAAAAAGGAGTGTACCAGCTAGCTTCAGATTGTGATATGGACAATGCAGTCAGTCAAGCTTTTCACAAGAGTGCGGAATTTGAAGAAATAAGTCGAACTGTTCATTATATGTTACATTTGGATAAGAAAGGATAAAGATTTTATGCCCGAATTACCAGAAGTAGAAACGGTACGCCGTGGTTTAGAGCGGCTGGTTAAAGGAAAAGAGATTGAAAAGGTAGATGTCCGTTATGCCAAGATGATTGGAACGGGGGCAGATCCTTTTGTCTTAGAATTACCGGGGCAAAGCATTGATGCTGTTGGGCGTCGGGGCAAGTATCTGATTTTTTATTTGACGAATTGGGTGCTGATTTCGCATTTGCGCATGGAAGGAAAGTATCTTTTCTATCCTGAAGAGGTCCAGTTGACGAAGCATTCTCATGTAATTTTTCATTTTACAGATGGCAGCAGCCTCGTTTATCAGGATGTTCGGAAATTTGGCACGATGGAGTTGTTGAGAAAAGAACAAATAACATCCTATTTTACTGAGCGAAAGCTAGGACCAGAACCGACTGAATCAGATTTTCATTTACTGCCATTTGAAACCGCTCTGAAAAAATCTAAGAAATTGATTAAACCTTACCTGTTGGATCAAACTTTAGTAGCTGGTCTTGGCAATATCTATGTAGATGAAGTATTATGGCGGGCGCAGATTCATCCGGCAAGAGCAGCTAAAAGTTTGACTGCTGGAGAAGCAGAGGAATTACGCAAGCAGATTATTGCAGTCTTGCAGCTAGGTATTGAAAAAGGCGGTTCAACCATTCGCACCTACCGCAATGCTTTGGGAGAAGACGGAACCATGCAGGATTTCCTGCAAGTCTATGGAAAAACAGGCCAACCTTGTACTAGATGCGGTCACGAAATTGAAAAAATCAAACTAGCTGGTCGTGGAACTCACCTTTGTCCATATTGTCAAAAAATGAGGTAGGACATGGCAAAAATAATCGGAATTACAGGCGGTATTGCTTCTGGCAAATCGACAGTCACAAATTATCTCAGGCAAAAGGGCTATCAGGTCATTGATGCGGATCAGGTGGTTCATGAATTGCAGGCGAAAGGCGGTAAACTCTATCAAGCATTGGTCAGCTGGCTAGGGTCTGCTATCTTGAACGAAGCAGGTGAGCTTGAGCGTCCTAAACTATCTCAGCTCATTTTTTCTAGCCAAGAAAATTTAGCGAAATCTTCCCAGCTACAAAATGATATCATTCGGCAAGAGTTAGCCAATCGACGCGACCAACTGGCTAAGACTGAGGAGACTTTCTTTATGGATATTCCGCTCTTATTTGAGCAGGATTATGCAGACTGGTTTGATGAGGTTTGGCTGGTTTACGTGAATCCAGAGACACAAATCAAGCGGCTGAAGGCACGAAATGGCTATTCACAAGAAGAAGCGCAGCAACGCCTTGCCAGTCAGATGAAGCTGGAGGATAAAGTTCCTTATGCAGATTTTGTAATCAAGAATGATGGCAATTTAGAAGAGCTGATAGAACAGATTGATAAGAAGCTTAGGAGATTAAGAAATGATGAAAGCAATGGTTTATAGAGGAGGCGATTTGGGGAATGCTTTTGAAGTAAAAGAGATAAAACGCCCCATTCCTAAGGAACACCAGATTCTAGTGAAAGTAAACTATTCTTCTCTAAATAATGTTGACTATGAGCGCTTTAAAGGGAAAAAACTGTCTTTGTTTGCTCGAACAACCCTTCTTTTTGGAGGTAAAGGAAAAATTTTGGGAGGTGAAGTTTCAGGGCAGGTCGAAGCAGTTGGAGAACAAGTTCAAAACTTTAAAAAAGGAGATGAGGTCTTTGGTCAAACATTAGGTTTCATGGCTTTCGGAGCTTGGGCTGAATATGCTTTACTGGAAGAAAAGCAGACTGTACTTAAACCAAGCTACCTCTCATATGAAGAAGCAGCTGTTTTAGCTAGTGCCTCTAAGACAGCCATAGGCGCTTTATGTACAGGGCAATTGCAGTCTGGTCAGAGTGTTAATTTATGGTGCTTCGGGCGGTGTAGGGCACCTTTTAGTGTGTTACGCCAAAGCTTTAGGAGCATCTATAACCGGTGTATGCGGCCAGCGCAATTTGAAGATGGCAACTGATTTGGGATGTGATAGAGTCATTGATTATCAACATGATGACTTTGAGAAAGCAGCAGGAAAGGATGATCTCATTTTAGCCGTTAATGGACATGTTGATTTGAAGATACTAAAGGCACATTTGAAAAAAGATGGTATTCTAGTAGGTGTAGGAGCGAGCTATCTGCCTGCTTCATTCTTGCAATCTTTCTTTTCAAAAAGGGTTCGCTATTTTAGTTACTTTCTAAAACCAAGAGCAGCTTATTATAATGAAATGCAGATGTTAGTGATAAAGAAAGAAATCAAACCTTTCATTGATAAGGTCTATCCCATTACTCAGGTTTCACAATCCATCCAATATGTGATGAACGAACACCCCCAAGGAAAGATTGCTTTAAGAATGCATTTTTAGTATAGACAACCCTATATTAGATAGGCTATCATTCAGATGATGCTCAAAGTAGTTTAATAGATTGATTATTGGTTAATGACAAAGGATAAGAATTGTGTCAATTGAACATTGATTATAAAAAATTTTTAAAGACTGGCTGGGAAAATCATTATTAAAAATGCACAACTAGGATCTTCAGAAGAATTAAAAAGGCAGAGTGATGTTTATTATTCTGTGTTATAAACAAGTTGGAAAGAAGATGATTTTATTAAGAATCAAGTGAATTGGAAACGGAATTTATGGATTGCTTGGCTGGGGAACTTTTTTATAGGTGCTAGCCTGTCACTAGTTGTTCCTTTTATGTCTTTGTACGTGGAAGAATTAGGCGCCAGAGGCTCTATGGTTGAATTTTATTCAGGCTTGGCGGTTTCGAGTACAGCTTTGACAGCCGCACTTTTGTCGCCTGTCTGGGGAAGTTTAGCTGATAGGTACGGTCGCAAACCAATGATGATTAGGGCAGCTTTTGCAATGACCTTTACGATGGGAGGCTTGGCTTTTGTACCGAATGTATTTTGGCTCATTGTATTGAGACTGTTAAATGGAGTGTTTTCTGGTTATGTACCGAATAGCACGGCTTTGATTGCCAGCCAAGCACCCAAAAAACATTCTGGATATGCCTTGGGAACATTGTCAACAGGTGTCGTAGCGGGGACTCTGATGGGACCACTCTTAGGAGGAATGGTAGCTCAAAGTTTGGGAATGAGAAATGTTTTCCTTTTGGTTGGATTTTTCTTGTTTGTTGTTACTTTGTGGACCATTTTTGGGATAAAAGAAGATTTTCATCCTGTCTCTAAAGGAAAAGAAGTTTCGACCAAGCAACTATTTCAGCGAATTCCTCAAAAATCAATCCTTTTTGGTTTGTTCATTACTAGCATGGTGATTCAGATGATTGGACAGTCCATTTCCCCTATTTTGACACTTTATATCCGCTCTTTAGGACAAAAAGAAAATTTGTTATTGGTATCTGGTGCAATCGTTTCAGCAATGGGCATTTCAAGCATATTTTCATCTAGTTGGCTGGGAAAATTAGGAGATAAAATGGGAAATCACCGTTTGCTTCTGCTGGCTCTTTTGTATAGTTTTGTAATTTATATTTTCTGTGCGAGGGCTGGTACGCCACTTGAATTGGGAATTTATCGTTTTCTGTTTGGTCTGGGGACGGGTGCGCTTTTGCCTGGAGTTAGCTCTCTGCTCAATAAAATTACTCCCCAAGAAGGTATTTCACGGATTTTCAGTTACAATCAAACCTTCTTTTATATTGGTGGCGTTATTGGACCGTTAATGGGGTCAGCTATTTCTGTTCATTTTGGCTATCATTGGGTTTTCTATAGCACAGCAGGTTTAGCTTTATTGAACCTCTTCTTTTTATTGTTTAGTTTTAGAAAATATTTAGGAGCAAAGGAAATCAGTGCGAGTAAAAATTAATTTAAAGTGTTCTTCTTGCGGCAGTCAGAATTATTTAACGAGTAAAAATATGAAAACACATCCAGAAAAGGTTGAGGTATTAAAATACTGTCCCAAAGAAAGAAAAGTGACCTTACATCTTGAATCAAAATAAATTTTATGGTAGAATAGATGAGATTTTAAGGAGTTTGATATGTATAATTTATTATTAACCATTTTATTGATTTTATCAGTATTTATTTTAATTGCAATTTTTATGCAACCAACCAAAAATCAATCAAGTAATGTATTTGACGCAAGTGCGGGTGATTTGTTTGAACGACCAAAAGCCAGAGGATTTGAAGCAGTTATGCAGCGTTTGACGGGAGTGATGGTTTTCTTTTGGTTGTTGATTGCATTAATGCTGACAATCTTATCTAGTAAATAAAATGGGCTCTGACTTTGTCTTTGCCTATTTTTTCTGTAGTAGATGAGTAAAGGCGACTTAAAGTTTAGAAAACATAAGAAAAAAGGAAAGAATGAAAGAAGAAATTTTAAGCTATTTAAGAGAAAAAAAAGAAGCTAGTATGGATGAACTGGCGCAGGGATTAGGGAAAGAAAAGGCGAAAGACTTTAGAAACCTAGTCAAAACGATTTCTGAAATGGAGCGAAAACGTCAGCTGGCCTTTAGCGATGCAGGGAAAATCCAGCTTCGC
Source organism: Streptococcus sp. HMSC034E12 (assembly GCF_001835915.1). NCBI lineage: Bacteria > Bacillati > Bacillota > Bacilli > Lactobacillales > Streptococcaceae > Streptococcus > Streptococcus sp. HMSC034E12. The sequence continues at coordinate 89,351 of NZ_KV826441.1, read as the reverse complement.
AAAGAAAAGCAAATGCTTACCTTGAAAGGAATCTTTCACGCCCATAAAAATGGCTTTGGTTTTGTTACCTTAAATGAAGAAGAGGATGATCTTTTTATTGGTCGCAATGATGTCAACTATGCGATTGATGGTGATACGGTAGAAGTTGCAATCACTAAGGTTGCAGATCGCAGCAAGGGAACATCTGCTGAAGCCAAGGTTATTGATGTTTTGGAACACAGCTTGAAAACAGCAGTGGGTCAGCTTATCTTAGATGAAGAGAAGCCTAAGTATGCTGGCTATATTCGGTCAAAAAATCAGAAAATCAGTCAACCTATTTATATTAAGAAGCCTGCTTTGATTTTGGATGGAACAGAGATTTTAAAAGTAGAGATTGATAAATATCCAACTAAAAAGCATGACTTTTTTGTAGCTAATGTTTTAGATGTGGTCGGTCATAAGGATGATCCAGGAATTGATGTTCTGGAAGTTTTGGAGTCCATGGATATTGTGTCTGAGTTTCCAGAAAGAGTTTTGAAGGAAGCATCAGCGATTCCAGAGGCGCTGTCTGAAAAAGATTTTGAAGGACGTTTAGATCTGCGTAATGAAATTACCTTTACCATTGACGGGGCGGATGCGAAAGATTTGGATGATGCAGTTCATATCAAGAAGCTGGAAAACGGGCATTTTGAACTAGGAGTTCACATTGCAGATGTTTCTTACTATGTCAAAGAAGGATCTGAGTTGGACAAGGAAGCCCTCAACCGAGCGACATCGGTTTATGTGACTGACCGTGTAATACCGATGCTACCTGAGCGCCTGTCCAATGGCATCTGCTCGCTTAATCCTAATGTAGATCGGCTGACGCAATCGGCTATCATGGAGATTGACCAAAAAGGTCAAGTTATCAAGCATACTATTACTCAAACAATCATTAAAACTACTTTTCGTATGACCTATAGCGATGTGAATGACATGATTGCAGGAGATGAGGAAAAACGAGCAGCTTTTAAAGCGATTTTACCGAGTGTTGAAGTAATGGTGGAACTTCATACAATTCTTGATCGGATGCGATACAAACGTGGAGCTCTTAATTTTGATACGAAAGAAGCTAAAATTTTGGTCAATAAGACCGGGCGTCCAGTAGATATTGTTTTGCGCCAGCGTGGACTTGCGGAGCGTATGATTGAGTCCTTTATGCTAGTCGCCAATGAAACAGTGGCGGAGCATTTTGCTACGTTAAACCTGCCCTTTATTTATCGAATCCACGAAGAACCTAAGGCTGAAAAAGTACAGAAGTTTATTGACTATGCTTCTACTTTTGGCGTTCGGGTTTACGGAACTGCTAATTCTATGAGCCAATCTGCCCTTCAGGATATTATGAAAGCAGTCCACAGTCAGCCTTATGAGGAAGTGCTGTCTATGATGCTTTTGCGCTCCATGCAGCAGGCTCGTTACTCAGAGCACAACCGCGGTCATTATGGTTTGGCAGCCGAGTTTTATACTCACTTTACTAGTCCGATTCGCCGTTATCCAGACCTTTTGGTTCACCGTATGGTGCGCGATTATGGGCATTCTAAAGAAATAGCAGAGCATTTTGAACAAGTCATTCCAGATATTGCCAGTCAGTCTTCCAGCAGGGAACGGCGAGCTATTGAAGCAGAGCGAGAAGTAGAAGCTATGAAAAAGGCTGAGTTTATGGAAGAATTTGTGGGAGAAGAATTTGATGGTATTGTGTCAAGCGTTGTTAAATTCGGTCTTTTTGTTGAACTTACAAACACAGTTGAAGGTTTGATTCATGTAACCAACCTGCCAGAATTTTTCCACTACAATGAACGCAATCTAACTTTACAGGGTGAAAAGTCAGGTGTTGTTTTCCGTGTCGGTCAACAGATTCACATTAAGCTAGTTCGGGCTGATAAGGCTACGGGAGAGATTGACTTTGAATACCTACCTAGTGAATATGATGTAATTGAAAAGAAAAAACACTCCAAGTTCAAGCAAGACGGACGTCAACAGTCTTATCGCGGTGACGGAGAGCGAAAGAGCAAATCTTCAAAAGGAATCATTTCTAAGGATAAGAAATCAAAGAAAAATAAGAGTAAGAAACCGTTTTATAAAGAAATGGCTAAGAAAGGAAGCAAGAATGGCAAAGGGAGAAGGAAAGGTCGTCGCTCAAAATAAGAAAGCGCGTCACGACTATACGATTGTTGATACGATTGAAGCGGGCATGGTTTTAACTGGAACTGAAATTAAAAGCGTACGCACTGCACGAATTAACCTAAAAGACGGCTTTGCTCAAATCAAAAATGGAGAAGTCTGGCTCAGTAATGTCCATATAGCTCCTTATGAAGAAGGAAATATTTGGAATCAAGATCCCGAACGTAGGAGAAAATTGCTATTGCATAAAAAGCAAATCCAGAAATTAGAGCAGGAAACCAAAGGAACTGGAATGACTTTGGTTCCCCTCAAAGTTTATCTTAAGGACGGTTATGCCAAGTTACTTTTAGGATTGGCTAAAGGGAAACACGACTATGACAAGCGTGAATCCATTAAACTTCGTGAGCAAAATAGAGACATTGCTCGGACAATGAAGGCTTATAATGTGAGATAATATACAAGATGTCAAAATCGGAAGTTGTTTCCGATTTTTTAGTAGTTCGAGGTAGTTGATTGGTCAATCTTTATCAAAAACCCTTTTCTAACATGGCAAAAGCTGAGAAATTTTTTTCAGCTTTTTTATTTGTTTTACGAATAAATAGATAAAGCAAATTTTCATTCAACTTAGGAGGAAAGATGTTAGAGACAATCATTGAAAAGATGAAAGAGTATAAAATTTTGATTGGTTTAAGTTTGATTGGTTTGATAATAGCAGGATTTTTTATGATAAATGTTCAATCTAGTAGACAATCAAATGTAGCAGAGCTCGCACAGGAAACAGTTACGAGTTCGGGGGCAGAATCAGAAGAAATTTCAACTGGAACGAAGAAAAACTCACAGAAAGAAAAAGCAGAGCCTCAAACGAGTTCAAGTGAAGAATCAGAATTTTTAACCGTAGATGTCAAGGGTGCAGTCAAAAATCCAGGTATTTATCAACTGAAAAAGACTAGCCGTATCAATGATGCGATTCAAAAAGCAGGTGGTTTAACGACAGACGCTGACAGCAAGTCTATCAATTTGGCGCAGAAACTAACGGATGAAGCTGTTGTTTATGTGGCAACTATGGGTGAGAATGCGGCGAGTGTTTCAAGTAATACAGGACAATCTTCAACGTCAGGAACTAGTGAAGTCGCATCGCAAAAAGGAAATAAGGTCAATCTAAATACAGCTGATTTATCTGAGCTGCAGACCATTTCTGGTATTGGTCAAAAACGTGCGCAAGATATTTTAGATTATCGTGAGGCAAACGGGAAATTTAATTCCGTTGATGACTTGAAAAATGTATCAGGAGTAGGCGCTAAAACACTAGAAAAATTGAAAGAATATGTCACAGTGGATTAAAAAATTTCCGATTAAGCCGATTTACATTGCTTTCTTACTTGTCTGGTTATATTTTGCAATCTATCCAAGTAGCTGGTTAGGCTGGTTGGGTTTTATCTTTCTGGTAATTCGTCTTTTTCGCTTTTATTCACCGAAAGAATGTTTCATGACCTTCATGATCCTCTCTTGTTTTGCTAGTTTTTTCTTTATTCGTAGGGAACTAGCAGAGCAGCAAACAAAAGCAGAACCTTCTCCCATAAAACAAGTGGCAGTTCTACCTGACACGATTAAGGTAAATGGAGATTCGCTTTCTTTTCGTGGTAAAGCTAATAGGCAGACTTATCAAGTTTACCACAAATTGAAATCAAAGGAAGAGCAGTTGGCTTTTCAAAATCTCTCTAGTTTGGTTGCGTTGACCGTTGAAGGAGATTTTGAAATTCCTGAGAAGAAGCGTAATTTTGCTGGTTTTGATTACCAATCTTATTTAAAAACTCAAGGGATTTATCGAATTTTAAAAGTAGATACCATTTTATCGAGCCAAGATAGAATCAGCTTGCACCCTTTGGAGTGGCTCTCTAGCTGGCGAAGAAAGGCACTGGTATTTATCAAGAACCATTTTCCAAATCCGATGAGTAATTATATGACGGGGCTCTTATTTGGCGCCTTGGATACAGACTTTGACGAAATGAGCAATCTTTATTCTAGCTTGGGAATTATTCATTTATTTGCGCTGTCTGGCATGCAAGTTGGCTTTTTTATGGAGGGATTTCGCAAGTTACTGTTAAGGCTGGGGTTCACACAAGAAATGGTTCGTAAATGCCAATATCCATTTTCTTTCTTTTATGCGGGAATGACTGGATTTTCAGTATCCGTTGTACGGAGCTTAGTTCAGAAATTATTATCGCAACATGGTATCACTAAGTTAGATAATTTTGCTTTAACGATGATGATATTGTCCTTGATTATGCCGTCCTTTCTTTTGTCGGCAGGAGGAGTTCTCTCCTGTGTCTATGCTTTTGTCATTAGTGTGATAGATTTTGAAGGTCTGGCTTCTTGGCGAAAAGTTGTTGTAGAGAGTAGCGTTATTTCACTTGGTATTTTACCGATTCTAATCTTTTACTTTGGCGAATTTCAACCTTGGTCTATTTTGTTGACATTTGTTTTTTCACTGATTTTTGATGCAATGATGTTGCCAGGCTTGACGTTAATTTTTCTTTTTTCGCCTTTGATAAAGTTGACTCAAGTCAATTTTCTATTTGAAGGTTTAGAAAATAGTATTCGTTGGATAGCAAGTGTCTTTGGTAAACCAATCGTTTTTGGGCAGCCTAGTCCGCTTTTGCTGATTGTTATGCTGCTTGTACTGGCTATTTTGTATGATGTTAGAAAAAATAAAAAATGGGTAATATTTCTTAGTCTGTTTCTTTCATTACTCTTTTTCATAAATAAATTTCCTTTGCAAAACGAGATCACAATGGTGGATGTCGGGCAAGGAGATAGTATTTTTCTGAGAGACTGGAAAGGAAAAAATGTATTGATTGATGTTGGCGGACGTGAGGAAATTAGAACAAAAGAAGCTTGGCAAAAACGAGCAATTAGCTCAAATGCAGAAAAAACTTTGATTCCTTATCTAAAAAGTCGTGGTGTAGATACGATTGATACTTTAGTCTTAACAACTCCTAATCCAGATTATGCAGGAGATGTATTAGGAGTTGCTAAAAAGTTTGCAATAAAAAAAATTTATATTTCCAGAAGTAGTCTAAGCAATGCAGATTTTCTAGAGAAATTAAGGAAACTAAACACATTCATTCATGTTGTAAAACAAGGCGACAAACTTCCTATTTTTGATCATCATTTGCAAGTTCTTTCGGGTGTTAGCAAGAACGACCATTCGATCGTTTTATATGGTCAGTTTTTCCGTACAAGATTTTTATTTGCAAGCGACTTGAAAGAAGAGGGCGAAGCAAAGTTAATGCAGCATTATCCAAAGTTGAAAACAGATGTTTTGAAAGTCGGACAGCATGAAGCCAAGGACTCATCAAGTTCAAAATTTTTGCAACAAATAGAACCAACGGTTGCGCTCATTTCTGTTGAGAAAAATAATCAATCTAAGCAACCTAGTCAAGATACAATAGAGCGATTTGCACAATTGCCTGCTAAAGTCTATCGGACAGATGAACAAGGGGCAGTTAAATTTTCAGGGTGGACAAACTGGCGATTAGAGATGGTCAAGTAATTGTTCTCTAAAAATTAATTTCCGTTGATTTATTAGGAAAAGTATGATATTTCTATTAGAAATTAAAATGTTAGGAGATTTATGATGTTTACAGCTTATAAAAAGTTTTGGACTCACTATGCTGATTTTGAAGGAAAATCAACTAGATCTGACTATTGGTGGTCTGTTTTGTACAATGTTTTGATTACACTTCCATTTGGTATTATGGCTTTTGGGTCAATTTTGGTTGCAATCTTCAATGTTGTACAACAAGCGACTTATTATGATTATGAAGGAGGATTTGATTTAAGTATTTTTATAAGTAGTTTAGGTTTCGTATTTTTTATCATCATTTTATTGAGTATTTTTGGGATAGCAACTTTAGTCCCAAATGTGGCGATTATTGTGCATCATTTGCGTGATGCTGGCTATCATTGGGCATTCATCTTTTTATATGTAGCTCCTGCGTTTTTGATGTGGGTTCCATTTTTAAATATCTTGGGTGCTTTAGCTATGTTACCATGTTCTATCGCTCTAATTGTCCTACTTTGTAAGCCAACTAAAGTACAACCTATGGTTTACCAAGGACAACTTACGACACAACAAGCACAATCTCAGCAACAACCTGTTCAAACACAACAATTTACTCAACCACAAGAATAAGCAGTTGAACCTGAAACAACACCAACTCAACCTCAACAAGAATCTGTGATTACCACTGAAACTCCAGAACAAGTTGTTCAATCAGATGAGAAAGAGTTGGACTCAGCTATCTCTGAGGATAACTAAACTAGAAATGCTCCAATAATGAATTGGGGTGTTTTTTAGAAATGACGATTTTTTTAATATCATTTTTAGGAATTTATTCCTGAATAAGCCAATCTTATATCTCATTTACCCCATTAGAAAAATGACCTATTTAAGCCAATTTTTAGTCTTTATTTGGATCGTTGTGATAATCAATAATAAGGCAAAGGATAGCAATCGCAAAAATAAATAATCCAAATCCGATAATAGTTTTTATTATGATATTTGAAAAGTAAAATAAAGCAATAACCAAAAGTAAAAATACAATAAACCAAGACCACATAAAATTGCTCCCTTCTCAATTTATTATAACATAAAGGAATATTCTGAATAATTGTAATCCTTGATTTTATTCGATTGTTTAGATAGAAAAGCATAGTTTGATTTCATAGGATTTTGTCAAAAGGGATGTCTCTACATAAAAAGTCGGCTAAATGAAGGAAAATTTGGTATGATAAAAGTAATCATGTAGCTAGGAGAAGGACTATGGAAAATAAGATACGCTATAATTGGGCAACTTTAGGTACGGGTGTGATTGCTAATGAATTGGCACAGGCCTTGCAGCAGTTAGGCGGGAAGCTCTATTCTGTTGCTAATCGAACACATCAAAAAGGCTTGGAGTTTGCACAAAAATATGGTATTGAAAAAGTTTATGATCAGATTGATGACGTATTTAAGGACGAAAATGTGGATATTATCTATATTTCCACACCACATAATACGCATATTGATTTTTTGCGAAAAGCATTAAAGAACGGGAAACACGTTTTATGTGAGAAGTCCATTACGTTAAATTCAGAAGAATTGGAAGAAGCAGTTTTATTAGCTGAGCAAGAACATGTCGTTTTGGCAGAAGCGATGACGATTTACCATATGCCAATCTATCGACAATTGAACAACATCATTTCCAGTGGTCAATTGGGTGATTTAAAAATGATTCAAATGAACTTTGGCAGTTACAAAGAATATGATATGACCAATCGTTTCTTTAATCGTCATCTTGCAGGCGGTGCACTGTTAGATATTGGTGTGTATGCCTTGTCATTTGTTCGGTGGTTTATGACATCTAGCCCTCATCAAGTCCTTTCGCAAGTGAAATTTGCACCAACGGGTGTCGATGAGCAAGCAGGGATTCTTCTGACGAATGCCGAAGGAGAAATGGCGACTTTGACCTTGAGCCTCCATGCTAAACAGCCCAAGCGTGGAACAATTGCTTATGATAAGGGCTACATTGAAATGTATGAATATCCTAGAGGGCAAAAGGCGGTCATTACTTATACTGAAGATGGGCATCAAGAAGTCATTGAAGCTGGAAAGACGAGCGAAGCTTTAATGTATGAGGTTCTTGATATGGAAGCGGCAGTAGCTGGCGACAAAAATGAGATTCATTTGGATTACAGCCGTGATGTCATGAAAATGATGACGGATTTGCGAAAAGAATGGGGAATGACCTATCCTGAGGAAGAAAAGTAATCGAGTATGAAAGAGGAGAAACAATGGAACACTCAGCTTGGCATAGTTTTATTAAGCAACAATTGCCTGACGGCTATTTTAGTAAAATCAATTATTTTTTAAATCAAGTTTATTCATCAGGCACAATCTATCCACCGCGTGAAAAAGTTTTTAATGCGATTCAAACAACAGATTTGGCAGATGTAAAAGTGGTGATTCTGGGACAGGATCCTTATCATGGTCCGCAGCAAGCGCAGGGGCTGAGCTTTTCAGTACCAGATGATATTCCAGCACCGCCTTCTCTTCAAAATATTTTGAAAGAATTGGCAGATGACGTTGGAATGAAAGAATCTCACGATTTGACATCTTGGGCACTTCAAGGAGTGCTACTGCTGAACGCCAGTTTGACCGTTCCTGCTGGGCAAGCAAATGGACATGCCGGTCAAATCTGGGAACCGTTTACGGATGCTGTGATTAAGGTTGTCAATGAAAAAGATACACCTGTTGTTTTTATTCTCTGGGGCTCTTATGCACGCAAGAAAAAAGCCTTGATCACCAATCCTAAACATCTCATTTTAGAATCTCCTCATCCGAGTCCTCTTTCAGCTCATCGAGGTTTTTTTGGAAGCAAACCATTTTCTAAAACAAATACCTTTCTGACATCTCAAGGAATGGAACCGATAAATTGGTTGTTATAAGTGGTTTGATATATTTTAGCTGTTGAAAGGAGAAAAATGGTTAAATTAGCAACAATTTGCTATGTGGACAATGGAAAAGAATTTCTGTTGTTGCATCGAAATAAAAAGCCTAATGATGTTCATGCTGGCAAATGGATTGGTGTTGGCGGAAAATTAGAGAAAGGTGAAACACCGCAGGAATGTGCGGTGCGAGAAATCTTGGAAGAAACGGGTTTGCGAGTCAATAAGCCCGTATTAAAAGGTATTATCACGTTTCCAGATTTTACACCTGATAATGACTGGTACACGTACGTATTTAAAGTGACAGAATTTGAGGGAGACTTGATTGACTGCGATGAAGGTACTTTGGAATGGGTTTCCTATGAAGAAATTTTGTCCAAACCGACTTGGGAGGGAGATCATACGTTTCTATCTTGGATTTTAGAAGATAAACCATTCTTCTCGGCTAAATTTTCTTACAAAGGAGAGAAGTTGGTGGAGAGTCATGTTGATTATTATGGAGAATAAGGAGAAAAGTACATGTTGTTAATTAAAAATGGTCGTGTCATGAACCCTAAGTCTGGTTTAGATCAGATTTGCGATGTTTTGGTTAAGGATAAAAAAATTCTTAAAATTGGTCAGGATTTGAAAGCAGAAAACGCTCAGGTGATTGATGCGACTGGATTGGTGGTGGCGCCAGGGCTGATTGATATTCATGTTCATTTTCGTGAACCTGGTCAGACGCATAAAGAAGATATTCATACAGGTGCTTTAGCAGCGGTAGCGGGTGGATTTACAACGGTTGTGATGATGGCAAATACCACTCCAACGATTTCAACAGTAGAGACACTAAAGGAAGTATTAGCATCTGCCAATCGTGAAAATATTCATATTAAGTCTGTTGCAACTATTACAAAGAATTTTGATGGACAGCATTTGACAGATTTCAAAGCGCTTTTAGCAGCGGGAGCTATTGGTTTTTCAGATGACGGGATTCCATTAAAAAGTACAAAAATAGTACGCGAAGCTTTGGAAGAAGCTGACAAAAATGGTACATTTATCTGCCTTCACGAAGAGGACCCAGAACTCAATGGTATCCTTGGGTTTAATGAGCAGATTGCCAAAGAACATTTTGGATTTTGTGGTGCGACTGGGGTCGCTGAATATAGTATGATTGCGCGTGACGTGATGATTGCTCATGCAACCAATACTCATATTCATATCCAGCATTTATCAAAAGCAGAAAGTGTGAAAGTCGTGGAATTCGCTCAGCGATTGGGCACTCACGTAACAGCAGAAGCAGCGCCCCAGCATTTTTCTAAGACAGAAGAGCTATTGTTGTTAAAAGGTAGCAATGCTAAAATGAACCCGCCACTTCGTTTGGAATCAGATCGTTTAGCTGTCATTGAAGGGCTTAAGTCTGGAGTTATTTCAGTCATTGCGACAGACCATGCACCTCATCACTCTGATGAAAAGAATGCAAAAGACATCACCAAAGCACCGTCTGGTATGACAGGTCTAGAAACGTCACTTTCGCTTGGTTTGACTTATTTGGTGGAAGCAGGTCATTTGACACTCATGCAGTTGCTGGAAAAAATGACAATTAACCCAGCGCAACTCTATAATTTTGAAGCGGGCTACCTTGCTGAGAATGGACCAGCAGATCTCACGATTTTCGATACAAATGCTGAACGCATGATAACAGAAGATTTTGCCTCAAAAGCAGCTAATTCACCATTTATCGGTGAAAAATTAAAAGGTGTTGTTCACTATACGATTTGTGATGGACAAATTGTTTATGGAGGCAAATCATCATAACAAGCATAAGGTTGGAAGTGTTTTTCAACTTTATTGTATTTTAAATTTCTTATAATTTTTAGAATATTTTCTGTTTATTAGGATAAAAAATGATACAATAGAGAAGTTAAATAGTCCCGAAAAGGTAGTCAAAGGTTAAATATTAACCATAGAGACTAGTGCTTTGTAACTTTTTAACGTAAGTCTGTTTACAGATTTTCAAGTAACTTCCTAGCAATAATAGAATTTTTAGGAGGGAATATTTCATTAAAAGGGGGACATGAATATGTCAGAACGTAAACTTTTCACGTCTGAATCTGTATCTGAAGGACATCCAGATAAGATTGCAGATCAAATTTCAGATGCTATTTTAGATGCTATCTTGGAGCAGGATCCAGAAGCTCATGTGGCTGCTGAGACAGCTGTCTATACAGGATCTGTCCATGTTTTTGGGGAAATATCCACAAATGCTTATGTGGATATTAACCGCATAGTTCGCGATACAATTGCAGAGATTGGTTATACAAAAGCTGAATATGGTTTTTCAGCAGAAACGGTGGGGGTGCATCCGTCGCTTGTTGAGCAATCACCAGATATCGCTCAAGGGGTGAATGAAGCCCTTGAAATTCGTGGAAATGCTGAACAAGATCCGCTTGATTTGATTGGTGCCGGTGATCAGGGGCTGATGTTTGGTTTTGCTGTAGATGAAACACCTGAACTAATGCCGTTACCTATTTCTCTCAGTCACAAATTAGTCCGTCGTTTAGCAGAGCTTCGCAAGTCTGGAGAAATTTCCTATCTTCGTCCGGATGCAAAATCTCAAGTAACGGTTGAATACGATGAAAATGACCAACCAGTGCGCGTGGATGCTGTCGTTATTTCTACACAACATGACCCAGAAGTAAGCAATGAGCAGATTCATCAAGATGTGATTGAAAAGGTCATTAAAGAAGTAGTTCCAGCAGAGTATTTGGATGAAAAAAGTAAGTTTTTCATCAATCCAACCGGCCGCTTTGTTATTGGCGGACCTCAAGGAGATTCTGGTTTAACTGGACGTAAGATTATCGTTGATACATACGGCGGTTATGCACGCCATGGAGGTGGGGCTTTCTCAGGAAAAGATGCCACAAAAGTCGATCGCTCTGCTTCTTATGCAGCGCGTTATATTGCTAAAAATATTGTTGCAGCAGGATTAGCTAAGAAAGTAGAAGTTCAGCTAGCCTATGCTATCGGAGTTGCACATCCAGTATCAGTCCGCATTGATACTTTTGGTACAGGTGCAGTTTCAGAAAGCAAGCTTCAAGAAACAGTTCGACAAATTTTTGATCTTCGTCCAGCGGGTATTATTCAAATGCTTGATTTGAAACGACCAATTTACCGTCAGACTGCTGCCTATGGGCACATGGGACGTACGGATATTGACCTGCCGTGGGAAAAACTTGATAAAGTAGATGCTTTAAAAGCAGTTGTTGCAAAATAAAGAAGAAGTTAGGATACAAGTCTCTTGTTTATAAATTTTTTATGTGGCATTTTACAATCAGCCGCAGTTGCAATCTGACTTAAAACGTATTTATTTGTGCCGATTATATTAGTGTTATCTGCAAACTCCAGCAGTTCCCTAGATTGTCGGATCTAGTTATCATTTTGAGGAGCGGGACAAAATTGATTTTTGTCCCGCTCCCTTTTTAGAATGACACAAAAGTAAAATAGTTTTGTAATCGTTATATAACAAGAATGACAAGTTAAAAGAGATTTCTTTAAAAGGATAGGATTTTCACAGAAACTGTGTTATAATAAAGTGCAGTATATTTGATTATAAATTCCTTGAAAGAGCTAAAAATGAAAAAAATTGTAATTAATGGTGGTCACCCCTTAAAGGGAGAGGTGACTATTAGTGGTGCCAAAAATAGTGTAGTCGCTTTAATTCCGGCGACAATTTTATCTGATGAAATCGTGACATTGGATTGTGTGCCAGATATTTCCGATGTTGTCAGTTTGATTGACATCATGGAAGCTATGGGAGCAACCGTTGAGCGTCAAGACGATACGCTGAAAATTGATCCTCGCGGGATAAAAAATATGCCCATGCCTTATGGTAAAATCAATAGTTTGCGTGCTTCTTATTACTTTTATGGTAGCTTGCTAGGTCGCTATGGCGAAGCAACAGTTGGTTTGCCTGGTGGCTGTGATTTAGGTCCGCGCCCTATTGATTTGCATTTGAAAGCATTTGAAGCCATGGGAGCTACCATGTCTTACGAGGGAAATTCCATGAACCTTTCGACAAGAGGCAAGCGGCTTCACGGAGCTAGTATTTATATGGATACAGTTAGTGTTGGGGCGACCATTAACACCATGCTTGCGGCAGTAAAAGCAAAAGGGCGCACCGTTATTGAAAATGCAGCTCGTGAGCCTGAAATCATTGATGTAGCGACACTTTTGAATAATATGGGAGCACACATTCGAGGAGCTGGTACGGATATTATTGTCATTGAAGGTGTTAACAAACTTCATGGTACTCGTCATCAAGTCATTCCAGATCGAATTGAAGCAGGAACTTATATCTCAATGGCTGCTGCAATTGGTGAAGGTGTGCAAATCAACAATGTCCTTTATGAACACTTAGAAGGCTTTATTGCGAAATTAGAAGAAATGGGAGTTCGCATGACCGTTTCTGAAGATAGTGTGTATGTCGAAAAGCAACATGATTTGAAAGCAATTAATATTAAGACGGCTCCTTATCCAGGCTTTGCTACAGACTTGCAACAGCCTATTACGCCACTTTTGTTAACTGCTAAAGGACGTGGCTTAATTATTGATACGATTTATGAAAAGCGAGTAAATCATGTCCCTGAGTTAGTAAAAATGGCAGGAAAGATTTCAACGAGTGTCAATCATATTGCTTATGAAGGCCCTAATCAATTGCAAGGTGCAGCGGTCAAAGCAACTGATTTGCGGGCAGGAGCAGCACTTGTAATTGCAGGCTTGCTAGCTCATGGAAAAACCGAAATTACAAATGTAGAATTTATTTTACGAGGTTATTCAAATATTATTGAAAAGTTGACGAGTTTAGGAGCAGACATTCAACTTGTCGAAGAATAGATTCGAAACAGCGTTGACATGATGAGGTGAAATAGCCCAGTTGGCGTACCAACTGGGTCTTATCTTTAGAGGTAAGATATGAATTTGTGGACAAAATTGGCGGAATTCGCCTTTATAGAAACAGAACATTTAGTATTACGTCCATTTTCCTTTATGGATAGTGAAGATTTTTATAAAATTGCCTCCAATCCTGAAAATCTACGCTTCATTTTTCCTGTGCAGGCTAATTTACAAGAAAGCCAACATGTATTGGCTAATTATTTTATGAAACATCCTCTTGGAATTTGGGCGATTTGTGATAAAGCTTCTGAGAAAATGATCGGATCTATCAAATTTGAAAAGATAGACGAAATCAAGGGCGAAGCAGAGCTTGGTTATTTTCTTCGGCATGATTATTGGGGACATGGTCTGATGACTGAGTGCGTCAAAAATATTGTTTATTTGGCATTTACACAGTTTGATTTGAAGCGACTTTATATTATAACTCATCTGGAAAACAAAGCCAGCCAAATAGTTGCCGAGAAGACAGGATTTTCTTGTAGGCGGCAGTTCAAGGGGAGCGACCGTTATACACGTAAAATGCGGGATTATTTAGAGTTTTGCTATGAAAAAGGAGACTTTCATGAGTAAACATCAAGAAATTATCGCTTATTTGGAAGAATTACCAGTAGGAAAGCGTGTTAGTGTACGCAGTATTTCCAATTATTTAGGAGTAAGCGAGGGGACTGCTTATCGTGCGATTAAAGAAGCTGAAAATCGTGGATTGGTAGAAACACGTCCTCGTAGCGGCACGATTCGCGTAAAATCTCCCAAAGTAGAGCTGGAGCACTTAACATTTAAAGAAATTGCTGAAATTACGAGATCAGAAGTCTTAGCTGGTCAAGACGGACTTGAAAAGGAATTCAGTAAATTCTCAATCGGGGCAATGACCGAGAAGAATCTTTTGCGTTACTTAACGGAAGGAGGTCTCTTGATTATTGGAGACCGCACCCGTATTCAGTTATTGGCTTTGAAGCATGAAAATGCTGTTTTAGTGACAGGTGGCTTAGAAGTGAGTCCTGATGTTTTAAAATTAGCGAATCGCTTAAGCATTCCTGTTCTAAGATCGCAACATGATACCTTTACAGTTGCGACAATCATCAATCGTGCATTGTCTAATATGCAGATTAAAACAGATATTTTAACAGTGGAGCAAGTGTATCGGGGGAGTCATGAATATGGATTCTTGAAAGATACTGATACCGTTCGTGATTTTATGGATTTGGTCCGGAAAAATCGCAACAGTCGTTTTCCTGTCGTTAATCAGCACCATATGGTAGTTGGCGTGGTGACCATGCGTGATACTGGTGACAAGTCTCCTCACACGATTTTAGATAAAGTCATGACAAAAAATATCTATGCCGTCACTTTAAACACCAGTATTGCCAATGTTAGCCAGCGTATGATTACAGAAGACTTTGAAATGGTACCAGTCATTCGGAGCAATCAAACTCTTCTTGGAGTCATTACGCGTCGTGATGTCATGGAAAAAATGAGTCGCGACCAAGTCTCCAGCCTGCCCACTTTCAGCGATCAAGTCTCTCAAAAACTGCGTCACATTAATGATGAATTTACTTTTGTTGTAGAACCCTTTATGTTAGAAAATAACGGTGTCTTATCTAATGGTATTTTGACAGAAATTTTAACGACAGCAACGCATCAGTATGTGACCTCTGGCAAGAAGAATATTGTCATTGAGCAAATGACAATTTATTTCTTGCAAGCTGTTCAGATTGATGAAAGTTTGACACTTCGACCAAGAATTGTCCGACAAACAAGGCACTCTGCTATTTTGGATTACGATATTTACCTCAAACTTCAACTGGTTGCAAAAGTAACAATTACAGTAAAAATAAATTAATACCTCAGATATTAAGGAGAAAGAATGATAACTTTAAAATCACAACGTGAAATTGATTTAATGGAAAAAAGCGGTGCATTTCTCGCCAGTATTCATATTGGTTTAAGGGATTTGATTAAGCCAGGTATTGACATGTGGGAAATTGAAGAATACGTCCGCAGACGTTGTAAGGAAGATAATGCTCTTCCGCTTCAAATTGGTGTAGAAGGGAGCATCATGGACTACCCTTATGCCACTTGCTGCTCATTGAATGACGAAGTGGCACATGCTTTTCCACGCCACCAAAAATTGGTTGAGGGCGACTTAATTAAAGTCGATATGGTTGTTGGCTTGGTTGATAAAGCTGAGTTAGATGTTTCTAAACTCGATTTCAATAATGTGGAACAAATGAAATACTATACGGAAAATTTCCGTGGAGGTGTGGCGGATTCTTGCTGGGCTTATGCAGTTGGTCAAGTGAGTGAAGAAGTACAACAATTGATGGAGGTTACAAAAGAATGCCTTTATCGTGGAATTGAAGCTGCTCAAGTTGGCAATAGGATTGGTGACATTGGTGCAGCGATTCAAGAATATGCGGAAAGTCATGGTTATGGTGTTGTTCGTGACTTAGTAGGACATGGTGTTGGACCAACTATGCACGAAGAGCCAATGGTGCCTCATTACGGACGTGCTGGACGCGGATTACGTCTTCGTGAAGGCATGGTCTTGACAATTGAGCCGATGATTTCAACAGGTACTTGGGAGATTGACACAGATTTTGAGACGGGGTGGGCTCATAAAACGCTGGACGGTGGACTTTCTTGTCAATACGAACATCAATTTGTGATTACCAAAAATGGACCTGTTATCTTAACTAGCCAAGGAGAAGAAGGAACTTATTAAAAATAAGAATAGAAAGGGGCTTTTTGCTCAGTATTCTAGTAGGAGACGAGATGAAAAAGTTTGTTTCTAAGATTGGACAGAATCCGTTTTTACAATCCTTTTTTAAATTTTATCAAGCATCAGAGATTGATTTAACAAGCATTGCGGTGGCATATTATTTGCTGATTTCGATTTTTCCGTTGTTATTGATTGTTGTGAATATATTGCCTTATTTTCAAATTCCGATAGCAGAATTTTTGGAAGCAATAGAAGATGTTCTGCCTGAATCTCTGTATGAAGTCGTTGCAAAGGTTACCCGAAATTTGATAACTCAGCCTTCTTCTGGCTTATTGAGTTTTTCTATCCTTTCGGCTCTATGGGCATTTTCACAATCAATGTCATTTTTGCAAAAAGCATTTAATAAAGCTTATGGTGTTGCAAAAGATAGAGGTCTGATATCACATAGATTATTTAGTTTAGTCATTAGCTTGGGGTTGCAATTTCTCTTTGCCTTGTCTCTTTTACTGACAATGTTTGGGAGAATGTCGCTTCGCTTGCTTCATAGCTTTTGGGAGTTTGATGATCAACTATATGCCAGTTTGCAAAGAATGACCCAGCCGACTATTTACACCTTGCTGTTTCTTTCTTTACTGATGCTTTATTACTTTTTACCCAATGTAAAAATCAGGAAAATCCGCTATGTTCTGCCAGGAACGATTTTTGTAGTTTTTACGATTGGGGTATTGTTAAATTTATTTTCTGTTTATTTGGACACTTATGTAAATCACTTAATGGATGTCCGATTTTTTAGTTCCATTTTTGTTGTCTTCGTCATGATTTGGTTTACCCTCATTGCCCAAATTATGATTATTGGGGCAATCTTAAATGCAAGTTATCAAGGTTGTCACGAAAAAGAATTTGAAACGAGGCACAAACAACTGACAACGAGACTTATAAAAAATAAAGAGAAGTTTAAATGAAACTTCTTTTTTTGCAGTTATTTTATTGCATTTGCAATAAAATGTGGTATAATATTGCTCAAGGAGGCAATATGACGATTTTGCGAGAGATTGGTATCATCGCCCGAGCGTTGGATTCAATGGCGAATATTGAATTTCGCCATGTTGATTTGGCCAAAGGGCAGTATCTTTATTTGGTTCGTATCGTAGAAAATCCCGGTATTATTCAAGAAGAGCTTTCAGATTTGCTGAAAGTTGATCGTTCAACTGTTGCTCGCTCCGTCAAAAAATTAGAGAGTAAAGGTTTGATTGAAAGAAGAAGTGTAGCTGGAAATTTAAAAAATAAAGAGCTTTTTGCGACAGATACAGGAAAAAAACTTTATCCGTTTATCTTATCAGAGCACACTTATTCTGAGCAGCAGGCTTTGACAGGATTTCCCAAAGAAGACGCTCAATTGTTAGAAGACATGTTAGTAAAGGTGCGACAGAATATTACTGATGATTGGGAATTGGTTAAAAAAGGTCAAAAAAGAAATTATTGAGAGGTGTAAAATGAAAGTCACAGTTGAAAACGAATTTTGGGAATTATTCCCTCAAGCACAAATTAGCATTATGGTTGTTAAAGGCTTGGATAATAGCGTTGACGAAAGCAATGACCCTTATTTTAAATCTTTGTTGGACAAGGGAAGCAAGCGAGCAGAAGATTTTATCGTAGATGAAACCTTTACGCAAAATGACGTGATTCAAGAATGGCGCGGTGCTTTCAGTAAGTTTAAAACTAAAAAAGGTGCGCGTTCTTCTATTGAAGCTCTTTTAAAAAGGGTAAGTCAAGGTCGTGAGTTCAATCCAATCAATCCATTGGTGGATATTTATAATAGTGTATCACTTTCCTATGCTGTTCCTTGTGGTGGTGAAGATATTGCTAAGATTCAAGGAGGCTTGCATCTTGGAAAAGCGCAAGGAGGCGAACCTTTCTTTCCACTTGGTGCAGAGACAGACGCACCAGCTCTTCCAGAGGAAATTATTTATTATGATGATGAAGGAGCTGTTTGTCGTTGTTTTAACTGGAGGGAAGCGCAACGGACAATGCTGACTGAAGGCACAAAGGATGCAGTATTAGTCATCGAAGCAATCAATGAAGACCAAGCTAAACGCGCGCAAGCAGCTATGCAGGAATTGCAAAGTTTAGTTGAAGATTATTTTGGAGTCAAAGGAGAAATCACTCATCTAACAATTGACAATCCAAGTGTAGATATTTAAGAAAAAAGAGCCTCAAAGCTCTTTTAGATTGCAGAGAAACCACCATTTGAGGTAGGTTTGTCTTTTTAATTAGTTGATTTATTTTTAAATACAAAGACTTTACTAAAAACATAATTGAGCACAATAATAACGATTTGAGCAAATAAAGTTTCAATGGTATTAACCGCTTTGATATCATTGTGGACAAATTGACCAATAATGCTAGGAAATGTTGTAACAAAAATGAATGTGAGCCCCATGTCCAGCAGAAAAGTGGAAAGTCGCGCAAGAGCAAATTTGACAAAACGAGCGCCCCAGCCCCTTCTTTGTTGCTTAAAAACAATTGTGTCATTTGTCGCAAAAGAAAAAAGAATTCCAGCAATATTACCTATCGCTGTAGAAAGCAATTCATTACTCGTGAAAGCATAACAAAGCATACGTGTAAGAACTGCAACAACAGTTGTAGCAACACCAAAAAATAAATAAGATAAAATTTCGTTGTCAAAAAAGTGTTTAACATATTTTTTCATAGATTTAGTCTATCATATTTGCAAAAAATGTGCTATACTTGAAAGGCTGTATTCGTTTTGTCAATACAGCCCTTGGCGCTTAGTTCCCTTTCGTCAAGCATATTACACGCGGTTTAGCCGCTAAAGGAGAAAACATGGAAAAAATTACTGTTCGTGATATGGCTCAGATTGCTCTTGTTGCTGCGATTTATGTCGCACTAACAATGACACCGCCCTTGAATGCTATTAGCTATGGTGCCTACCAATTTCGGATTTCTGAAATGATGAACTTTATGGCTTTTTATAAACCAAAGTACATCATCGGAGTCACGTTGGGGTGTATGATTGCAAATTTATTTAGTTTTGGAATCATCGATGTCTTTGTCGGTGGTGGCTCAACTTTGGTCTTTTTGATCTTAGGTGTGTATTTCTTTAGAAAATACATGCATGAATACTTGTTTAATGGACTGATCAATAAAGCTTTCTTTTATTTTGCGATTTTCTTTTCACTTTCTATGGTTACCATTGCAGCTGAATTGTATCTTGTCGCTAAAGCACCGTTCTTTTTGACTTGGTTTACGACAGCAGTAGGTGAGTTTGCTTCACTCATCATTGGTGGAATTTTAATGGACAAGCTAAATAAGCGGATTGATTTAGGAAAATAATTTTTGTTAATATTAGATTCAATAAAAAATATGCCCAAAAATTCTTCGGCATATTTTTGTTTATCTAGAAATTAAAAAATATAAGACCATATCGTTTTATGATTTTTGTAAAAACAATGAATTTTCTAGCTAAGTTTATTTTGCACCTAATAATTGTTCTTTACAATGGACGAGTTCAGTTATAAGGGCACAGTATGGCGTGTCTACACCATATTGTTGTCCCTTTCGTGCAATAGCTCCGTTGATATAATCAATTTCTGTCAAACGATTGTACTCGTTCAAATCTTGATACATTGACGGATAATGTAAGCCAATTGTATCGCGATTATAACAATTCTTTTCAATGTAGTCCACGGTTTCTGTGACATTCAAGTCTACATTTTCGTGTTTTGCAACTTCTGCAAACTCGCTAACAATTTTCACAACAATATTATGTGCAGGAGTAGTGTCTCCAAAGTCTGCCATATTAGCAAGCAAAAGGGTACACAAACTATTCATCGTTCCGTTGACACAAGCTTTTTTATAAATGGCATATAAGATATTTTCTGTGTATTGCGCATTTAATCCGGCAGAATTCAAGGTTTCAATGACTTTATAAGCTGCTTGTTCAGCTTTTGGATCTGCGACTAAATTCTTCAAAGCGATTGAGCCGTTTCCGAATAATTTTGCACGTTCAGGTTCTTCCATACCAGCAGTCCACATGGTATTTCCAATCATAATTTGATTTCTTGGGACATATTTTTCAATGACTTCTTCGTGACCAATCCCATTTAATAGACAGAGAACAGCAGTATTATCATGTATCAAAGGTTGAATATCTGCTAACATCGCTTCTAGCTGCATGGCTTTTGTAAACAGAATAATTAAGTCATTAGATAAGGTTGGATCTACTTCACTTTGCAAATAGATGGGCAACTTGGCAACAACTTCTTCGCCGTTTAAGTTAGCTTGTAAGCCATCTTTTTGGATAGCTGTGACATGTTCTTTCCAACCATCTACTAAAGTCACTTTATGCCCTGCTCGATGCAACATCAGAGCAAAGCGGCTACCCATGGCACCGACACCTGCAATTGTAATATTCATACTAACAATTCTCCTAGCTTTTTATTTATAGTATATTTTACTTCTTTTATGTATTTTAATCAATTAAATTTTGGAAATTTATCATATTTGATGTGACGATGATTATTTTTCTGCTATTTTACATTTTTGTCTAATTTTTTGTAAAGAATATAGGTAAGAATGCTGTAGAAACACATGAATTATGATAAAATAGAAATATGAAAGACAGAATGTTAGAACTGGTGAAGTTGCTCAATCAGTATGCTCATGAATATTATACGACTGATAATCCAAGCGTATCGGACAGTGAATATGATAAGCTGTATCATGAATTATTAGATTTAGAAAAGCAGTATCCAGAGTTCGTTCAGCCTGATAGCCCAACTCATCGTGTGGGAGGTAAGGTTTTAGAAGGTTTTGAAAAATACCAACACCAGTATCCGCTCTATAGTTTGCAGGATGCTTTTTCACGTGAAGAGTTAGATGTATTTGATGCACGGATTCGGAAAGATTTTCCAGATGTTAGCTATCTATGTGAACTAAAAATTGACGGCCTCTCTGTTTCTCTCATGTATGAAAAGGGGATTTTAGTTGCAGGAGCGACTCGCGGAGACGGTTCTGTTGGTGAAAATATCACAGAAAATCTGAAAAGAGTGAAAGATATTCCTTTAAAGTTGCCAAGCGAAGTTGATATGACTGTCCGTGGTGAATGTTATATGCCACGTAGCTCTTTTGATGCGGTGAATCAGCTACGTCAGGAAAACGGAGAACCAGAATTTGCTAATCCGAGAAATGCAGCGGCAGGAACATTGCGTCAGTTGGATACGGCGATTGTTGCCAAGCGAAATCTTGCAACCTTTCTCTATCAAGAGGCCAGTCCGACAAGTGCGACGAGCCAAGAAGCTGTTTTAAATCAGTTATCTAAAAATGGATTCAGTGTGAATGAGTGGCATATTTTGGCACATTCGATGGATGAAGTGTGGCGGTTTATTGGACAAATCGCTCAAGAACGCGACCAGTTACCGTATGATATTGACGGTGTTGTAATCAAGGTAAATGATTTGGCGGTACAAGAAGAGCTTGGTTTTACCGTAAAAGCACCTAAATGGGCGATTGCTTACAAATTTCCAGCCGAGGAAAAAGAAGCGCAGCTTTTATCAGTTGACTGGACGGTTGGGCGGACTGGAGTTGTTACGCCGACCGCCAACTTGACGCCTGTGCAATTAGCAGGGACAACGGTCAGCCGAGCCACTTTGCACAATGTAGATTACATTGCTGAAAAAGATATTCGCAAAGACGATACAGTTATCGTTTATAAGGCGGGCGACATTATTCCGGCTGTTTTGCGAGTGGTTGAAAGCAAGCGCCAATCAAAAGAGAAATTGGAGATTCCAAAGAATTGTCCAAGTTGCAACAGCGAGTTGATTCACTTTGAAGATGAGGTTGCTTTGCGCTGTATCAATCCACGTTGTCCTGCACAAATCAAAGAAGGCTTGATTCATTTTGCTAGTCGCGATGCCATGAATATCACTGGTCTTGGTCCTGCTGTTGTAGAAAAGTTATTTGATCAGCAGTTGGTAAATGATGTGGCTGGCATTTATCGCTTGACTGTCGAAGATTTGCTGCAATTGGAAAATTTTAAGGAAAAATCAGCTAATAAGTTGTATACTGCTATTCAGGCTTCCAAGGAAAATTCTGCTGAGAAATTATTATTTGGCTTGGGCATTCGCCATGTTGGAAGTAAAGCCAGTCAGATTTTGTTGGAGCATTTTCATGATTTGGAGCAATTAGCAAAAGCAAAAAGAGAAGAAATTGCTGCGCTGGATAGTCTAGGAATGGTGATTTCTGAGAGTCTTTCCAGCTATTTCGCACAAGAAGGAACTCATATTTTATTGTCGGAATTAAAAGAAGCGGGATTAAATTTCACCTACCTTGGCGAAAAAGTGGCAGCAGATGCAGCGCTTTCTGGATTGACTGTTGTTTTAACAGGAAAATTGGAACGTCTCAATCGTTCAGAAGCAAAAGCGAAATTAGAAAGTTTAGGTGCAAAGGTGACGAGCTCGGTATCTAAGAAAACAAGTCTAGTCGTTGCCGGAGCAGATGCAGGAAGTAAATTAACAAAAGCTCAAGAGTTGGGCATAACCATTCGTGATGAAGCTTGGCTTGAGAGTTTATAGAGGTTTGTATGGAAACAGCTAGAAAAAGAGCACGATTGATTTATAATCCGACCTCTGGTCAGGAAATTATTAAAAAAAATATCGCAGAAGTTTTAGACGTTTTAGAAGATGTAGGCTATGAAACAAGTGCTTATCAGACGACGCCGGCTCCTTTATCAGCTCAAAATGAAGCAGAGAGAGCAGCCAAAGCGGGATTTGATTTAATTGTTGCAGCTGGTGGCGATGGGACAATCAATGAAGTGGTCAATGGGGTAGCACCGTTGAAAAATCGTCCAAAGTTGGCGTTTATTCCAACTGGTACGACCAATGATTATGCACGCGCCCTCAAGATTCCAATGGGGGATCCGGTGGCAGCAGCTCGTATCATTGAAAAAAATCAAACTATAAAAATGGATATTGGTCAGGCTTATGGGAAAAAATATTTTATTAACATTGCTGCAGCGGGAACTTTGACAGAATTGACCTATAGTGTTCCAAGTGAAGTCAAGTCACGTCTAGGCTACCTTGCCTATGTCGCAAAAGGAGCAGAAATGCTGCCAAAATCTAAATTACGCAAGGTACACATTGAGCACGACCACGGTGTGTTTGAAGGTAAGGTCTCTTTGATTTTTGTTGCCTTGACAAATTCAATCGGCGGTTTTGAAAAATTAGCGCCAGATACAGTACTAGATGATGGTAATTTTACCTTGATTTTGGTGAAAACTGCTCGGTTGTTTGATATGTTGGCGTTGATGATTCAAGCAATCAATGGTGGTCAACATGTGACAGATGTGAATGTAGAATATTTAAAAACAAGTAAGTTAAAGTTAGAAGTTTTAGACAAAAAAGCCCCATTCATGTTAAATCTGGATGGCGAATATGGTGGAGATACTCCTGTTGAATTGGAAGTTTTTCATAACCATTTAGAATTTTTTGCAAATATTGATGAGATTAGCGATAGTGCTTTGTCATTGGAGAATAAAGAATAATCAGGAGAATGTGATGTTAGACTATCGTGTCTTAATCCATTACCATAATCAATTAGGAAATTATGCAGCCTATAATATGTGGAAATGGCAAATGAATAAATGGGGAGAAGAGAGTACTTTTTCCCAGTATGATGATTTCGGGATTCAAGGAACCTTGTCCTATAAAAGCGAACAAGCTTTGAGTAATGTCCATGTCATTGTAAAAACAACCGATTGGTCTCACCAGTCGGTTGACTATTCCATTCAGTTGTTACCATCTCATTTAGTGACTGAGGTTTGGATTATAGAAGGAGACAGTCAAGTTTATTATTCTAGGCAGGCTGCTATGACTAGTCCGTATCATGCAAAGCAAGATCCTCATGCTTTTGATATGGCATTAGACAGCAAACATTTTGATCAGCATTGGGGGTATCAAGGTTGGTTAGGGTGTCGGTATAATGGTGAACAAGCAGAATTCAAACTCTGGGCACCGACTGCAAAAAAAGTTCAGCTAGTAGTCTACAAGAATAGCACTAACAAAGCGAAAATCTGGAAGGTCTACGACTTACAAAGAGGAGAAGATTTTTCCAAAGATCATGCTAAAAATACAATCGGAATTTGGTCTCGAGTGATTTCAGATGACTTGGCAAATAAAGCCTATCAGTACCAGCTAGAGTTTGAACATCACACAACAGTAACACGCGATCCGTATGCGGAAGCCGTAACGGAAGATGGAAAGCGTTCTGTCATTTTATCGCCTGCGGAGCGAAATCCAAAACATTTCCAAGTGAAACAAGGGCAACAGGCAATTTGGCGTCTAAAGAATCCTTGTCAAGCTGTTATTTATGAGATGCATGTACGAGATTTGACGAAGTCTAGCAGTTCTGGCGTGTCTAAAAAACACCGAGGAACCTTTTTAGGGGCTTGTCAAAAAGGAACCAAAAATCGATCTGGCCAGGCGACGGGATTTGATTATATCCAATCTTTAGGTATCAATGTTGTACAATTGCAGCCCATCTCTGATCGACATAAAGAGTATGATTGGCATGGAAATGTGACCTACAATTGGGGGTATGATCCACAAAATTACAATGCTCCAGAAACAAGTTTTTCAACTGATCCAGCAACCCCATCTCAAGGAATGCGGGATTTAAAAACGATGATTCAAGCCTATCATGATGCGGGCATTTCCGTAGTGATAGATGTCGTGTATAACCATATTTATTCGACTCATGATTCACCGTTTCAACAAGCAGTGCCTGATTATTACTATCGAATGAATCCAGACGGATCTTTCCAAAATGGAACAGGTGTGGGGAGCGAGACAGCCAGCGAGCATGAAATGTTTCGTAAATATATGATTGATTCTATCCTTTATTGGGTAAAAGAGTATAATATTGATGGTTTTCGTTTTGATTTAATGGGCATTCATGATATTGAAACGATGCGTCAAATTCGGGAAGCGTTAGATAAAATTGACCCGAGAATTCTCACATACGGTGAAGGTTGGGATATGGGGACAGGATTGCTTCCGCTTGACAAAGCCAAAAAAGATAATGCCTTTGAATTACCTAATATCGGATTTTTCAACGATACTGAACGTGATGCTATCAAAGGCGCAGAGGTTTATGGTGGTTTGAAAGCTGGCTTTGTAAGTGGTCAAGCGACAGAATCAATTGTTGCCAAGGCAATTCTAGGAAGTAGTGAACTAGGAACCTATCTGGAGCCAAAACAAGTTGTTAATTATGTAGAAGCGCATGATAATTACAATTTGCACGATTTGTTAGCTGAACTGCACCCATATGATGATGAATTGACTCGTACTAAGCGGATTGAATTAGCAACTGCGATGAATCTCCTCTTGCAAGGCATGAGTTTTATGGAGTTGGGACAGGAATTTTCACGTAGCAAGCTAGTAGCAACTGGAGAAAATGGTCAAACTATTCAGGAAGATTATGAACGTGCTATGAATAGTTATAATGCTCCTGATACTGTTAATCAGGTAAATTGGGATTTGATAGCTGATCACCAAGAAAGTATCAACTATATCAAACAGATGATCCATTTAAAAACGACAACAAAAGAATTTTCTTACCAGCATTATGATGACATTTACCATCATGCCTTTGTACATTCGGCGCATTCCGGAAGTGGAATTGTCATTTTTGAAGTGAAAGATGATAATTATTACCTCGTAATTTTTAATGCAAGTGGTGAGAGATACAATATTGAAGATATTGGAAATTTGAAACTTGTAGCTGGAAATAGTCGTCAAGTTAGCGATTCTTTTGTTGAAGATCTGACAGCTACAGTCTTTGAAGTCGTAGAATGGTAATATCAAAAGATGTCAAGATTTTTTCTTGACACCTTTTCTTTCTTGTGATAAGATAGAGTGTGTTGGGAATAGTTCTGCTATTCCTAAAAATAAAAAAGAGAAAAGAGAAATTTTTAAAATGGCAGTTAAAATTCGTTTAACTCGTATGGGTTCTAAGAAAAAACCTTTCTACCGTATCAATGTAGCAGACTCACGTTCACCACGTGACGGACGTTTTATCGAAACAGTTGGAACTTACAATCCACTTGTTGCTGAAAACCAAGTAACTTTAAAAGAAGATCGTATTCTTGACTGGTTGTCAAAAGGTGCTCAACCTTCTGATACTGTTCGTAACATTCTTTCAAAAGCTGGCGTGATGAAGAAATTCCACGATTCTAAATACTCTAAATAATAGAAGTGCAGGTTGACTATGGACACGATTGAAAATCTTATTATTGCGATAGTGAAACCTTTGATTTCACAACCAGATGCTTTAACTATCAAGATTGAAGATACACCAGAATTTTTGGAATATCATTTAGATCTTGACCCTAGTGATGTTGGACGTGTAATCGGTCGTAAAGGTCGCACGATCTCTGCGATAAGAACGATTGTTTATTCTGTCCCAACCGAAGATAAAAAAGTCAGAATTGTTATTGATGAGAAATAAAAATGGAGCCATTCTGTACTGACCCCCAAAAGTTGGACAAATAATTATTGAAAGGATTTAGTTCTGTATTGCACAGGGCTAAGTCCTTTTAGTTTGACCTTAATTCGTTTGTTGTTGTAATAATCAATGTAGTTCACAATAGCTTGTTCAAGGTCTTCTAAAGACCTAAAGTGATTCTCATAGCCATAAAACATTTCGGATTTCAAAATGCCAAAGAAAGATTCCATCATACCATTGTCTGGGCTATTACCCTTGCGCGACATAGATGCTTGAATTCCCTTACTCTCTAGGAAATGATGATAAGAATCGTGTTGGTATTGCCAGCCCTGGTTGCTATGGAGAATCGTATTCTCATAGTGTTTCTCTGTGAACGCCTGTTTTAACATGCTCTTCACTTGTTCCAAGTTCGGTGAAGTAGAAAGATTATAAGCGATGATTTCACTGTTGAAACCATCTAAAACAGGTGATAAATAGAGTTTCTGCGTGCCATTCGGAATAGAAAACTCTGTCACATCCGTATAGCACTTTTCCATTGGCCTCGATGCTTCAAACTGGCGTTGAATGAGATTCTCTGCTTTCTTGCCAATCTCTCCTTGGTAGGAAGAATACTTCCGTTTGCGACGAATTCGAGCCGTTAAACCAAGGACTTTCATCAAACGTTGAACCTTTTTATGATTAATCACAAATCCGCGATTCCTTAATTCTAAATGGATTCGACGATAGCCATAGTTGCCTGTATGTTCATTATAAATGGCTTGTATTTCATCCTTTAGCTCTTTATCCTTATCTGGTTGATCCAGCTGTTTCAATTGATAATAGTAAGTTGAGCGAGCTAAACATGCTGTTTCAAGAAGTAAATATAATCGAAATCCTCCTGAAACCATTTCTCTAACTGTCTCTGCCTTTCTCGCTCTAAGGCTTCGTCCCTTTCCTCTAACTTTTTAGGTAGGCCACCTCAGTACGTAACCGTTCATTCTCCTCCTGAAGTCGCTCTAGTTCTGTCATTTCTTCCCAAGTTTTCTTCCGTTTACGTCCCATTTTAGCTGGTCTCCCTTTTGTTTTCTCAACAAGAGTATACCCGTTTTTCTTGTATTGCGCCAGCCAATTTGGAAACATTCCTTGGTTTGGGAGGGCATAATCAAGACTAACACTTCTTTGCGAACGACCTTCAAGAAGAACTTTATCAATCATTTCTTGTTTTAATTCTGGAGAATAATAACGATTCTTTCCTTTCTTGACTATTTCTATCCCGTAACGAGCAATCAAACTAAACATGTATGTCAGTGTAGAAATACGTACTCCAAATTTATTTGAGAGTTGCTTTAAGCTGATTCCTTGTTTTTTTAGTTCATAGATTTGCACTTTATCTTCATAACTCAATTTCGTAATAAAATACCCCAAAAGTTAGATTTTTTCTGTCTAATTTTTGGGGTGCAGATCATTCAGGCTCTATTTTTTTGAAATCTATGTAGAAATCATGTTTGAATTTTATAATAAAAATCCCAATTTTTCTAGTGCTTTTTCGACATAGTCTAAATCTTGTTGCGAATCAGCTTCTACTAGATGATAATGGACACCGTCTGTCAATTCAGATAAACCGCGGAAATTGGTCTCGTGAATTTGTTGAATGAAATGCTGAACATCTCTGCGGCAAGTTAATTTCAGATAGGTTTGAATTTCCCCATAAACGGGATGCTCTACCATAATATTTTGAACTCGTCCACCATTATCTACAATTGCCAGTAATTCCGCTTCAATATCTTCAATCGTATGCTTAACTTTAAAAAGCTGGTGATAATATTTAGCAGTATCATTCGTTTTGTAAATATAGCCTCGATTTGTGCTAATAATAGGAGCGCCATCTGCTCGTAAAACGGCAATGTCTTGTACAATGATTTGTCGAGTAACATGGAATTTCTCTGCTAAAATTTGTCCATTTAAGGGAGTTTCCGCAGTTTTTAAAAGCTGTAATAAATCTGTTCTTCTTTGTTTTATCATAAATTCATTGTAGAATAAATCTGTTAAATATTCAAGATTTAGCGGATTTTTTGTAGAGCTTTATAGATAAATTGTGCAATGATAAAATCAACGATACTATGAATGATAGTTCCAACTCCTACAAGGATGAAAAGCAGATAAAACATATTTGCTGGAAAAGAAGTTGAGGCGTAAAAGATGAGGCAAGCAAGGACTTCAGCAATTGCATGAATAAAAGCAAGGACAATATTAAGAATCCAAGTCTGGATTGGTTTATCTAAAGTTTTAGGATATTTTTTTAAATAAAGAGCGCCTACCAAGCCGAAGCATAGGTGCGACAGGGCACGAAGAACGATAACAATGGGATAACCAGCTACTAAAAAACCAAAAGTAGATCCTAGAATAACGATCAAAGCCATTAACGGCGAGATAAACATGGCTAAAAAGATGGGAACATGGCTTGCCAAAGTGTAGGATGCAGGCGGAATAATAATCTTTGCAGGCATAACCATGGGAATAACAATAGCTAGTGCGGTCAGAAGAGCTGTAAGAGTTATAAATTGATTTTTTGTTTTAGGTTTCATAATTTTCTCCTTTTTACTGTATATACATAAGTATAGTATACTGTTTTTCCAGATAATGTCAAGAGAAAATTTTGATAGAATAGGACAGAATTCCTAAACAATCTGTGTCATTTCTGTTAGAATGTCAGTAAGAGGAGAATATTATGATAGATGTAAAGAAACAACCAGAGTATATTTCCATTGATTCTTCCTTACGTTTGCGAAAGTATGATGGACAAGCTCACCTCGCTTTTTCTTGGTATCAAGACCTTGAGGTAATCCGTTTGACTGATGGTAGTAGAGCGCCTTACACACTTCAACGAATCAAGAAAATGTATGATTATCTTACTCAGCAGGGAGAAGTGTATTTTATTGAAGTTTTGACAAATGCAGGGTGGCAGCCGATTGGTGATGTGAGTTTTTGGCAAGAGGACATGCCGATTGTTATTGGCAATTCAGCTTATCGTGGTCAGGGAATCGGGAGGACAGTTGTTCAGGTATTGATTGAACGCGGACGTAAGTTGGGTTATAAGCGCTTGTATGTTCAAGAAATCTATGATTATAATGAAGCTTCTAAGAAGATGTTTGAGTCAGTAGGGTTTTATCCTTTGGAAAAGACTGGAAATGGGCATCGCTATGCTTTGGATTTGATGCTTCCTTTGTCAGCTATTCAACCAAGTCAATTTTATCTTTCTGAGAAGAAATTAGAGCAGGTACAGATATGGTTCGATACAAAGGACATAAACGCCTTAAATCCTTTACCAATTAAGCGATTGAAAGGTAAAATCTTTTTAACTGATGGCCACAGCAGAGCATTTATAGCCTATCAAGCTGGTTTTGAAGAGATTCCAGTTTATGCAGAAGAGGACAATTTGAATTTGGATTTCTATTACTATTGCCTTCAAACTTGTGAAGAAAAAGGAATTTTTACGATAAAAGATTTAGAAAATCGTATCTTGTCTGAGTCGGATCATAGGAAAAAATGGTTGGATTGGTGCCAGCGAGTCGCGAAAGATTTTGAAGAATAAATAGTAATTATGTTATAATAAACAAGAAAACACTTTCACATAGAAGAGGTCAAAAATGATTTATGAATTTTGTGCAGAAAATGTGACTAATTTGGAAAAAGCCATGCAGGCTGGTGCTCGACGAATTGAACTTTGTGATAATCTAGCAGTTGGCGGAACAACGCCTAGTTACGGTGTCATAAAAGCGGCTGTTGAGCTAGCAAAACCTTACAATGTGACCGTTATGACGATGATTCGTCCACGCGGGGGAGACTTTGTATACAATGACTTGGAATTGGAAATCATGCTAGAAGACATTCAAATGGCGCGCAGCGCTGGGACACACGGACTTGTTTTTGGTGTTTTGACAACTGCTAATAAAATTGATTATCCAAAAATGGCAAAATTATTAAAAGCCTCGCAAGGGCTGGAAGTCGTCTTTCACATGGCTTTTGACGCTACTCCAAGAGAACATCAATTTAGTGAAATGGACTGGCTAATGGAACATAGCGTGAAACGGATTCTAACTCACGGTGGACTGGCAGAAGAGCCGATTCAAGAGCATTTTTCTTGGTTATATGAATTGATAAATCATGCAGCTGGTAGGATTGATATTTTACCAGGAGGCGGTATTACGGTTGATAATCGTGATGAAATTGTTGCAAAGCTCGGCGTCAATCAACTTCATGGTACCAAAATTGTATTTTAGAAAGTGAAGATCATGTTAGACTTATTTGAGAAATATCAAGCAAATCCAGAAAAATTACAGGTATTTGGTTTTGAAAAAAGAGGAGAAGAGTTTGTTTATTCTCAGGAAATAATGAATGGTGATTTTCTGTTACAGCTAAAACTTCAGGGTGAGAAGCTGGACTACCAAGTGTTTGACCAAGAGGCTGGTGATGAATACGTGCAAGTCAAAATGAAGACTATGACAGGTGAATTTGTCGGTCAAGTCCGTGAAGCTTGTCAGGAGATTTTTTTGATGATTCGAGCTAATTGTTTTGAGGAAGTTGGCTTTCTTTATGAACAGAGCAGTCGCTTGCAAGATTATGTTGCAAAAACCTATGATGGAAAGCTAGAATACCTCTGGGAAAAGTCTTCCAGGAAGAGTTCTACCAAAGCTGGAGTTTTCCGTCATCAGGACAGTAAAAAATGGTATGGAGCCTTTCTGACTACAGATTGGTCTAAGTTTGAAAATGGCAAAACTGGTCAAATAGAAGTGCTGAATGTCAAAAACAATCAAGTAGCTAATTTGCTTAAGAAAGCAGGAATTTACCCAGCATTTCACATGAATAAAAAATATTGGCTGAGCCTGCCCTTGGATGATACTTTGACGGATACAGAACTTTTTTCCCTTTTAGATAAGAGTTTTGAATTGACCCAAAAGAAATGAGGAACACAGTTAGGTTGCGCTAGCTGCGTTTTATTTTTACAGATAATGCAACAAAATAATGTATAATGGTAATTAGTAATAGCAGAGGAGAAAATATGAATCTTATCAGAAAATTGGGCTGGTTTTTCAAACTGGAGAAAAAACGTTATATTATCGGAATTCTAGCCTTGTATTTGGTTAGTGTTTTTAATTTAATTCCTCCTAGAGTAATTGGTGTGGTCATTGACCGTATTGTTAGTCGAAATCTAACATCAGAGCAATTACTTTTAAATCTTTCACTTTTGGTTGCTTCGGCCTTTATTATGTATGGTCTGCGTTATCTTTGGCGTCTATATATTTTTGGTACGGCAAATCACTTGGGACGACTTTTACGTTCTCAACTCTTTGAGCACTTTACCCAAATGGCATCGTCTTTTTACCAAAAATATCGAACAGGAGATTTGATGGCGCATGCAACGAATGACATTAATGCAGTTGTAAGTGTGGCAGGTGGGGGTGTCATGTCGGCGGTAGATGCCTCTATCACAGTACTGGTAACGCTGCTGACTATGTTTTTTGTTTTAGACTGGCGCTTGACTTTGATTGCTATTTTGCCATTGCCATTTCTTTCCTGGGGAACCAGTTTAATTGGACGAAAAAATCATGAGAGCTTCAAAGCGGCTCAGGAGGCCTTTTCTGACTTGAATAACAATGTACAGGAAAGCGTTTCGGGGATTAAAGTGACGAAGTCTTTTGGCTATCAAAAAGCAGAAAGTTACTCTTTTGCTAGAACAAATCAGGATGTCTATGAGAAGAATATTTTAGCTGCTAAATACAATTCCCTCTTCGACCCTATGGTTCTGATTTTCATCGGCTTATCTTATGCGTTAACTTTGATTTTTGGGGGAATATTCATCTCTAGAGGGCAATTTACAGTCGGGGAATTAGTGACATTTATTACTTATCTAGATATGCTGGTATGGCCTTTGCAGGCGATGGGCTATCTCTTCAACATCAGCCAGAGGGGAATGGTGTCTTATGAGCGGATTGAGCGACTGTTAGCAGAAAAATCTGATGTCAAAGAGACAAAAAAACCAGTTTCCCCTATCCAAAACGGTCGTTTGGTCTATAACATTAAATGTTTTTCTTATAAGGAAACAGCAACTTTGTCCAATATTCACTTTTCGTTAGAAAAAGGGCAAACGTTAGGAATCGTCGGACAAACAGGTTCTGGTAAGACGACACTTTTGCGCTTACTGATGAGAGAGCAAGATATTCAAGATGGTGCTATTTATCTGAATAATCATGATATTCGAGAGTATAGATTAAAGGATTTGCGGAGTTTGATTGGTTATGTACCACAGGAGCAGATCCTTTTTGCGATGTCAATTGCGGACAATATTCGTTTTGCAAATCCAGACTTGTCAGTTGACGAAGTGATTCAAGCTAGTAAACTTTGTGGTCTTTATGAGGATATTATTGCCATGCCAGAAGGCTTTCAGACGATTGTCGGTGAACGAGGGGTATCGCTTTCAGGAGGTCAAAAGCAACGATTAGCGATGAGTCGAGCGCTCGTTCTGAAACCAGATATTTTAATATTGGATGATTCTTTGTCTGCTGTTGATGCTAAAACAGAGCATTTGATTTTGGAAAATCTCAAGGAAGAACGAGACAGCAAAACGACGATTATTACTGCTCACCGATTGTCAGCAGTTGTTCATGCAGATTTGATTTTGGTGATGGAGAATGGACGCATTAAAGAGCGTGGCACTCACCAAGAATTGCTGGCTCAAAACGGTTGGTATGCACAAACTTATCATAAACAACAATTGGCAGAAAATCTAAAGGAGGATCGATAATGAGAAAACAAGTAACCTTTTATCGCCTTCTAACTTATATGTGGCGTTATAAATGGATTAGCATTTTGGCGCTCGTTTTCATCTTTGCGACAACCTTGGTAACGACAACTTTGCCACTTTTAGCTCGCTATTTCATTGACCATTTTATTAGTCGTTATCAGATTATGACAGGTTTTTATGTTCTGATTATGTACTATGCTCTTTTTCTTTTGCAAGTGTTATTTACTTTCTTGGGACAATATTCTTTTGCGCGTGTGGCACATAGCATTGTACGTGATTTGTGTCAGGAAAGTTTTGAAAATATTGAACATTTAGGGATGGTCTATTTTGATCAGACCCCAGCAGGAGCGATTGTCTCCCGTTTGACAAATGATACACAAGCGGTTTCATATATGTTTAGTAGTATTTTTTCAAGTTTTTTAAGCTCTGTTTTTATTCTTGTTGTAACATTGGTGACGATGTTTAGCTTGAATTGGCGATTGACAGGTCTTATTGTACTCTTTTTACCAGTCATGTTAGGTTCCATTTTGCTTTATCAACGCTTATCTAATCGTCTCCTCAAGCTTGTCAGAAGTAAACTAAGCGATTTGAATGTTAAACTTTCTGAAAGTATTGAGGGAATGCGAATTATTCAGGCATTTAGTCAGGAAAAGCGTCTAATAAATGAATTTGAAGCGATTAACGGGGAGCATTTGGAGTATACAGTTCGCTATCTCAATATCAATAGCCTTTTTCTCCGTCCAGCTATGTCTTTGCTGAAAATTTTAGCTTATGCAGTTATTTTAGCCTATTTTGGCTTTACTTGGCAGGTTGCAGGAGTGACAGCAGGAGTCATGTATGCTTTTATCCAATATGTCAATCAACTTTTCAATCCTCTGATTGATTTGATGCAGAATTACTCTGTTTTACAGACATCTATGGTGGCTGCAGACCGTGTTTTTGAAATAATAGATCGTAAGGACTATGAGCCCAAGCAAGCTAATCTTCCATTGGAAATTACAGCTGGGAATATTGAATTTCGTCATGTTTCTTTTTCTTATGACAGCAAGCGTGATGTTCTGAAAGATATTTCATTTTCAGTCAAGCAGGGGGAAACAATCGCCTTTGTCGGTGCGACAGGCTCAGGCAAGTCTTCGATTATCAATCTCTTTCTGCGATTTTATGAATTTGAAAGAGGAGAAATTTTAATTGATGATCAAAATATTAAGGATTACAGCCAAGCTGAACTGCGTCGCAATATCGGTTTAGTTCTTCAAGATCCTTTCCTCTATCACGGTACCATTGCTTCTAATATACAAATGTATCAGGAAAATATGAGTCGAGAAGATATTGTAGAAGCTGCTAAGTTTGTGGATGCTCACGACTTTATTAGTCAGCTTCCTGCAGAATATGACAGTCCAGTAACCGAGCGAGGTGCGACTTTTTCAAGCGGACAAAGACAACTATTGGCTTTTGCGAGAACAATTGCTAGCAAGCCCAAAATCTTGATTTTGGACGAAGCAACTGCTAATATTGACTCAGAGACCGAAGAACTTATCCAAACTTCGCTGAAAAAAATGCGCCAAGGACGAACGACGATTGCCATTGCTCACCGTCTGTCTACCATTCAGGACGCTAACTGCATTTATGTCATGGAGCAGGGGCGTATCATTGAATCTGGCACACACGAAGAGCTTCTAGCGCTTAAGGGTACTTATTATAAAATGTATCAATTGCAGGCTGGAATGATGAAAGAAGAGTGATATGTTAAAGAAAAGGCTGTGCAAAAAGTGTCCCAGCTTCTATCAGATTTAGTA
>NZ_KV826441.1:0-53871 GCF_001835915.1 Streptococcus sp. HMSC034E12 | reverse complement strand
AAGTGTCCCAGCTTCTATCAGATTTAGTAATAAAAGAATAACGCAGTAGGTGATTGGACTCTTCATTCGCTTTTCAAGCTCAGAAGAGCACCTAATCACTCTTGCGGGGGTGGGACTACGAACTAAAAATTTTCGATTTTTAGTTCTGTCCCACTCCCTTATAAATATTCATTTAAGCGTTCTAAGGTTTTTTCTAGATCCTCGTATTTAATTTTTGCGTATTGATAAGGACAATCCTGTATATAACTTGCTTCAAAAAAATACAATGGCAGATTGCTATGTTTGAGGGAGCTGACGGATTTAAGTCCACGTAGATCTAGTAAGATACCATCTCTATTGATAAAGTAGGAAAGTTTGAGCTGATTTTGGCTTAAAAGTTTTTTAGCTCTCGTCAATTCTTTTTCTTGTTGATTGAGAAGAGAAAGACGATTTTTTTCAAACATGAGATTGTCAATATAAAGAGATAGAGCTTTCTGCATGATGAGATTGCTGTCGTAGTCTACTGCTTTTTTGTAGGCGATAAAAGTAGACTGAATAGCTGGAGGAAATAGCAGAGCTGTTATCCGAAGGGCAGGGAAGAGGCTAGTAGAAAAAGATTTGATATAGATGACATGCTGGCTGTTGTCCAAGTAATGAAAGGTTAGTTCGCGTTTGCTGTCAAAGTCAGCCAAATAATCATCTTCTATGATATAAACATCATAAAGCCGAGCAAGACGAATGATTTCTTCCTTCTCCTTTCGACTGTAAGAATGCCCCAAGGGATAATGAAAGCGCGGGATAGTATAGAAGAATTTGATACGTCCAGTTTGAAAATTCCGCTCCAAGTCTCCTAAATCAATTCCTTCTGGAGTTCGTTCAATTGTTTGATAAGGAAGTTTTTGGGCAGTTAGCAAATTGTTTATCCGATGATAGGTCGGCTGCTCAACTAGAATTTCATATTTTTCATTTGGAAAGGCAATTTGCGAAAGAATATAAAGAGCCTGCTGGGTACCAGATGTCAGAACAATCTTGTCAGCAGAGGTGTAGATAGCTGAATCTAGAAGCAGCTGCTGGACAGATTCTCGCAAATCCTCTAGCCCCTCTTGTTGCGAGTAGTAGTTAAAAAGATAATTCTCACGTCCAATCAGCGTTTCATTGAGACAAAGTCGAAAGTCTTCATAAATTTGGTAGTGGTCATCTCTAACGGTTAGCTCCATGTCCTGCTGCTCCTCCAGACTATTTTCCAACACATAGTAGCCACTTTTAGGAACCGCATAGATATACTTTTGATATTTCAATTCCATTAGCGCCTTTTGAGCTGTATCCTTGCTACAGCGATAGTATTCTGCCAGCTGACGGACAGAAGGAATCTTTTGTCCCTTGGACAATTTCCCACTTTGAATATCTTGGCTAATCTGATCTACAATACATTGATACTTAGTTTTTATCATCTTAACTGTCCCCATACAGAAGGATTTTTCTCTATTGTAGCGTATTTTGAAATCTTTTACAATCAGGAAATGATAGTTTGGATTGTGTAGGATTCCCCCATAGATTTCTCCCTACCAATAATTAATGTAAAAGAAATTTAATGAAATAGTTATCTGAGTAATACATTAGCGGAATTGTAATTTAGGCTGAAATGGTTTATAATGAAAAGTAACAAGTATATTAGGAGCCCGTCTAATGGAGAGAAAAATTAAAAAATCGGTAGTTGCGACCGGTTTAGCTGCAACCACTATTATTTCAGGCGGTTTATCACATCAAGTAAATGCCGAAGAAGTAAAAACACAATCTACTGAGCCAAAGACATCTGAAAAAATCACCAAACCAGTTACAGAAACAGATGTTCAATCAGCAAAGCTGCAAGCCGATGCTGCAAAGGTTCAAACAGATGCTCAGCAAAAAGTTGTAGAGCAAGTCAAAGGAGATGTAAATACTTCAAAGGATGCGGTGGCAGATAGCGAAAAAGCTGTTGCAAATGCTGAGGCAGAAAAGAAAGAAGCAACTCCAGAAGTTATTGAAACCGCAAAAGAAGAAGTGGCGACATCAGAGAAGACGGTTACAACAGAGGAAAATAAAGTTCAAGCAGCAGAACAGTCTGAAACAAAGGCAAAAGAAGCTGTTAAAAATCAAGAAAATGTTGTTGCGGGGCAACAATCACTTGTTGACGTTGCACAACGCGAATTAGACACAGCTAAAGCTCCAGTTGCCAATGAAGAACAAGATCTTAACCGCGCAAAGGAAGAAGAAAAACAAGCTGAAAAGAATTTGGCAGAAAAGCAAAAAGATCTTGCTAAAGTGAAAGAAGAAATCGCTAATCTTCCTAAAGAAATCGATTCAGCGACTGAGCAAGTCAAGCAAAGTGAGCAAAAACTTGCAGAAAATCAAGCGACTATTGATCAAAAAGCCGCTGAAGTAGCCCGTGCTGAACATTCAGCTACCAATAGAAGAAATGTTGATTTAAACAAGGCAACCTATGGTGAATTTTTACAACACGCTAAAACAAATGGAGCCAACGAAGCGATTCGTAATGCCGCTACTGAAGCTCTAGCAACTTATGAAAGAGCTAAACGTGAAGACGGTATTACAGTTGGTTCTGACGCAACAAGTCCAGCAACTTTAGCAAATAACTTAAAAGCGATTGAATTGGTTAGAGCTATCAATGCTTATCGTAGACAAGCTGGATTAAAAGAATTATTGATTGATCCTTACAAGAATCCAGCCAGCCAAGTCCAAACTCTTTATTTTGAAAGAGCAGATTGGCATATGGGCAAATATTTGAGAAATGAAAATGTAGCGATTAGTTTTACTCCGAAAGGATCCGTTGATTTTTGGTATAAGGAAAAATCTATCTATATGGCTGAGGCAGCTAAGTATGGCTTAACAACCAATGAGCGAGACATTGATTCCAATCAAATTTATACCACCTTACGTAATCGTGGTCAACTTGCTTTCTTCTATAGAGTTGGTCACTATCTTCAAATGATGGATAAAAACTTTAATACCATTTCAGCTGCATATGATAAAGTTCCAAATCAATACAGTAATGTATATGGAACGTCTGAAGTTGGATTTCATAGAGAACCTAATTTTAATGCACGTGTTAACAACGGTACTCTTCTTAGCGCAGATGCGTATGAGCAAGCAATCCGTAATTTTGCTGGTGCTGCAAAGGCCGCAAATGCACAAGCAACAGTAGCGAAGAGTCAATTAGGCGTGTTGCGAGCTCAAAGAACGGGTTATGTATCTACTTTAAATATTCAAAAAGCAAAATTAGCAGACCTTCAAAAGTTGACTGCGAATCGTTCAGCTGCTCTTGCTACTGCGAATGCTGGAGTGATTACAGCTGAAGCGGCCTTGACAAAAGCAAAGCAAAATGTTGTAACAAAAGAAGCTGCTTTGAAGCGCGCAACTGCAACTATTGCATCCAAGTTGGCACCAAAACAAGTAGCTTTAGAAAAAGCTCAAAAAGTGCTAGATAGTGCTAAAAATAAATTAGCAGAACTAAAGAAAGCTTTAATTACAGCGGAGTTAAATGTTGCCAAGGCAAAAGACGCTTTGCAAGCTAGTCAAACCAAGCTAAAAGAAGCACAAGATAACTTGGAAAAATTACAAAATGCACCACAAGTACTTGAAGCAGCTCAAAAGGCCCTTCAAGCTGCACAAGCTGACTATGTCTCTAAGGTTAAAACGTTAAAAGATGAAGAAGCAAAACTAGAGATTTCTCGTTCAATTTATACCAAGTTACAAGAAAACTATGAGCAATTGAGAAGTCAACTTCCTCCGAAGGCTCAAAAAGAAACAGGTGGAAAAGTACAAAACTTACACTTATCCAGAACTTACCAACCAAAACCATTGTTAGTTAGACAACAAAATACTGGTCAAAAAGTTCTGCCTGCTACAGGTACTAAAGCAGATCAGGTTGCTGCATTAGGTTTGCTACTTGGTTTGGGAACTCTAGCTAGTGCTCGCCGTCGTAAAAGAAATAACGAAGATTAAATAATTGAAGATTTTAGAAAAAATCTAATCTTTCTTCCCAAAGGCAAACAACTCTGTTTTCGAGTGTTTGTCTTTTTGATTGAGATAATTAAAATCAACAGTGAAGAAATGATAATAAAATAGAATTTAAATTAAATGTAACTTCTGCCTGATAGATATTTAAAGTATCTATCATTTTGAGAATCAGCACAAAAATAGTATAATAGACTGTATTCTCTTAACGAAACGAATAAAACTAAAGGAGTTTTTCATGCAAGTCATCAAACGTAATGGAGAAGTTACTGATTTTAATCCAGATAAAATTTATCAAGCTATTCTGAAAGCAGCACAAACAGTCTATGTCTTGACAGATGATCTACGTCAAAATTTAGCGCTTGTAACTAAAAAAGTAGTGTTAGATCTAGAGGAAGCTGGTGTTGAACGAGCTACTATCAGTATGATTCAATCTATGGTAGAAAATCGCCTGTTAGGTGCTGGTTATATCACCATTGCCGAGCATTATATCTCCTACCGATTGCAACGAGATTTGGATCGCAATGGTTATGGCGATCATATTGCAGTCCATTTACATTTTGAACAAATTCGATAAATTTACAGCCTAGATTACAGAATGAAGTAGTTGGCAGATTTTTTGAAAAATTTGCTAAAAATCAACTCTCTTTTAAGTTAATAATATTGCTTGTTCTAGAAAAGTTTACACATTCCCTTAATTTCTGGGACTTGACAAGTGTATTTTAATATGATAAAATTTAAAAGATTTTAAGCTTGAAGGGAGTGAAAAAAATGTCAAAAACAGTAGTACGTAAAAATGAATCCCTTGACGATGCTCTTCGTCGTTTCAAACGTGCGGTTACTAAAGCTGGTACTCTTCAAGAAACACGCAAACGTGAATTCTATGAAAAACCTTCTGTAAAGCGGAAACGTAAATCAGAAGCAGCTCGTAAACGTAAAAAATTCTAATTGAGCAAAATGACAGACTTCGGTCTGTTTTTTGTTTCTATTTAGATAAAATCGAACTCGTACTCAATGAAAATCAATAGCTTTAGCAGTTTTACCGTATGGAAGTTATCTGTCATCTCAAAACTCCACCGCAAGATTAATAGAAGTAGCAGCTAGAGGGATAGGTTAAGGCAAACAGAATATCAAGAAACCGTGAGAGTAAACAAAAACACTGATTTTCATCAGTGAATGTTTTTTCATAATTATTTGCTTTCGAGCAATGCTTTGATTTCTTGAAGAACTTCTAATTCAGTTGGTCCTGCAGCTTCTTCAGCAGTATCTTCTTCTTTTTTTGTAAGACTTTGCGCTTTTTCAACAGACTTGACGATGAAGAAGAGAACTGTTCCGATGACAAGGAAATTGATAACAGCGCTTAAGAAACTACCGTATGCAATCCCATTCCATTTTAAACCAGCAATTTGTTCTACACCAGCAGCTTTTAAAGCTGGATTGAGAAAGAGTGGAGTAATAACATCTCCAATAAGCGAAGTCACAATAGCTCCAAAAGCATTGGCAATAATAACACCGACTGCCAAATCAATTACATTGCCGCGAAGCAAAAACTCTTTAAGGTCCTTTAACATTTTCTTTTTCCTTTCAAAATACTAAACTATATTATATCAAAAAAGGGGGGAAAGTCAATAAAATGTCTAAAAAATATAGTGAATATTTTACTTTTTGAAAAATTTATTATAAAATGTAAGTTGTTATTCTATGATAAATTGGGGGTGTTGTCTATTGATTGATAAAGAAATCATTTCTGATATTAAAAATAGTGTCAATATCGTCGAAATCATAGGAGAAGTCGTTGCTCTAACGAAAGCTGGAAGAAATTATCTAGGGCTTTGTCCTTTTCATGGTGAAAAAACTCCATCATTCAACGTGGTAGAAGAAAAGCAATTTTATCACTGTTTTGGCTGTGGAAAGTCAGGTGATGTCTTTAAATTTATTGAAGAATATCGTGGTGTTTCTTTTATGGACGCTGTACAAATTGTTGCCGATCGTGCAGGGTTTCCATTAGAAATAAAGCATAGTAGAAAAGAGCTGTCAACACATACACATCCTCATCAAGCACTTTATGATATTCATGCAGAAGCTGCAAGATTTTACCATGCGGTATTGATGACAACAAAGATAGGAGAAGAAGCACGTTCTTATCTTTATGAACGTGGCTTAACAGATGAAGTTATCAAGCATTTTCAAATTGGTTTAGCGCCCAATGAAAATAACTATCTTTATAAAAGTGTTAGTGGAAAGTTTGATGAGCAAGTCATTATGAATTCTGGTTTGTTCAACTTAGCTGATAACAATTTGGTTTATGACGCCTTTCAAAATCGGATTATGTTTCCATTGGCAAATGATAAAGGACAAGTCATTGCTTTTTCAGGTCGTATTTGGCAAGCAAGCGATATAGAGCAGAAAGTCGCGAAGTATAAAAATAGTCGCAGTACACCGATTTTCAATAAAAGCTATGAGTTGTATCATCTGGACAAGGCCAAAGCGACTATCAAGAAAAGTCACGAAATTTACTTAATGGAAGGCTTTATGGATGTTATAGCCGCTTATCGTGCTGGAATTGAAAATGCTGTAGCATCTATGGGGACAGCATTGACGCATGAGCATGTGGAGCATCTTCGTAAGTTCGCAAAGAAAATTATTTTAACGTACGATGGTGACAAAGCAGGACAAGCAGCGACAGCAAAAGCTCTGAATGAATTGTACGATTTATCAGTTGAAATTGTCAGGATTCCTGATAATATGGATCCAGATGAATTTATCAAAAAAAATTCTGCTGATGATTTACAAAATTTACTGACTAAAACACGAATTAGTGATATAGAGTTTCTTCTGAACTATCTGAAGCCAGATAATATCGAAAACTTGCAAGCTCAAATTGAATTTGTTGAACAAATGTCTCTGCTGATTGCACAGGTTCAATCAATCACTGCACAAAATTCCTATATTTATATGTTAGCTGAATTGTTACCTGATTTTGACTACCAGCAGGTGGAGCAAACTGTTAATAATCATCGTTTGGTAAATAGAAGAGTGCAACAACAGCAATCGCATCAACAAGTGTCAAGACTTGACATTCCGGTAACACGGCAAGTATCACGGCTAATTAAGGCAGAGAGTCATCTTCTGCAGCGGATGATTGATAATCCTGTAATTTTAAATGATTATCGTTTGAGGAAAGATTTTCATTTCGCAACAGTAGAATTGCAGACTTTGTACGATATTTTAAAAACAAATGGCGAGGTAACGCCACAAGATTTGTCTGAGCAAAATGATTCGGTACAGCAAGCTTGGTATCGGGTCTTAGAAGAAAATCTACCAGAGGAAGTTTCTGAGCAGGAACTGATTGAAGTGGAGCAAACGCGAGATAAGGAATTGCTTCGCAAAGAAAATCAATTGATTGGTAAAAAAGTCCGTGAAGCATCTCATAGTGGGGATGCAGATACGGCATTAGAAGAGCTAGAGCGATTTATTGCTCAAAAAAGGAGAATGGAGTAGGAATGGCTACAAAACAAAAAGAAGTAACAACTTTTGATGTTCAAGTTGCAGAATTTATTCGCAACCATAAAAAAACTGGTACAGCAACCGATGATGAAATCAATGATCGGCTAGTCATTCCATTTACTTTGGAAGCTGATGGCATTGAAGATCTTCTTCAACGGATTCAGGACGCAGGGATTGCTATTACGGATAAAGAAGGCAACCCAAGTGAACGGGTTTTAAATACAGAGGAAGAAGAAGCTGAATTAACAGATGAGGAGTTGCTTGGTAGCAATTCTGCTAAAGTGAACGACCCTGTCCGTATGTATTTAAAGGAAATTGGTGTTGTTCCGTTATTGACCAATGAAGAAGAGCAAGAATTAGCTGTTCTTGTGGAGCAAGGCGACTTAGAAGCGAAACAACGTTTGGCAGAAGCTAATTTGCGGTTGGTTGTCTCTATTGCTAAGCGCTATGTTGGACGCGGCATGCAGTTTCTTGACTTGATTCAAGAAGGCAATATGGGATTGATGAAAGCCGTTGACAAGTTTGACTATACCAAAGGTTTCAAATTTTCGACCTATGCCACTTGGTGGATTCGTCAAGCGATTACTCGTGCGATTGCTGACCAAGCACGTACGATTCGGATTCCGGTTCACATGGTTGAGACAATCAATAAATTAGTGCGGGAGCAACGAAATCTTTTGCAAGAATTGGGACAAGATCCAACGCCAGAACAAATTGCTGAGCGCATGGATATGACACCAGATAAAGTTCGTGAAATTTTGAAGATTGCCCAAGAGCCGGTCTCTCTTGAAACTCCAATTGGAGAAGAAGATGATAGTCATCTTGGCGATTTCATTGAGGATGAAGTGATTGAAAATCCAGTTGATTACACAACACGTATTGTCCTACGTGAGCAATTAGACGAGGTTCTTGATACATTAACAGACCGTGAAGAAAATGTACTACGTTTGCGATTCGGTCTAGATGATGGTAAAATGCGTACGTTGGAAGATGTTGGAAAAGTCTTTAACGTGACTCGTGAACGGATTCGACAAATTGAGGCCAAAGCCCTACGCAAATTGCGTCATCCAAGTCGTAGCAAGCCACTTCGTGACTTTATTGAGGATTAGTAGACAAAAGGAGGCACCATGGCATACACAAATGAACAAATTGATGATATTAAAAATCGTATCTTGGAAAGTTTGGAACAAGTTATTGACCCTGAATTAGGAATTGATATTGTAAATCTTGGTTTGATTTATGAAATTCGGTTCAATGGTGAAAATGGTGAGACGCAGATTGATATGACCTTAACAACAATGGGATGCCCGCTGGCTGACTTATTAACTGATCAGATTCATGATGCGATGTCAGATGTACCTGAAGTGAGCAAAGTAGAAGTGAGACTGGTGTGGTATCCAGCATGGACTGTGGATAAAATGAGTCGCTACGCACGCATCGCCCTAGGGATTAAATAAGAATATGGCAGCATGAGTTGATTATGCTGCTTTTGTTTTGCTCAAACATTCAGAATATGTGCAATATTTTAACTTTATACTTTATATCACTTGAAGTATTGTAAGAATCTGTTATAATGGTTGCACATACTGAATTTTAGAAAAGGGAGAGAAGATGATTAAAAAAGGAGCACTGACAGGATTACTATTGTTTGGAATATTTTTCGGCGCAGGAAATTTAATTTTTCCGCCAACTTTAGGAGCTTTGTCTGGCGAACACTTCTGGTCAGCGATTGCAGGATTTGTGCTTTCAGGAGTTGGAATTGCTATTTTAACATTGATTATCGGTACTTTAAATCCCAAAGGCTATGTTTACGAAATTTCTAAAAAGATTTCTCCTTGGTTTGCGACCAGTTACTTGGTAGTTCTGTATCTAGCGATTGGTCCATTTTTTGCCATTCCTCGGACGGCAACGACTTCTTATGAAGTTGGGATTGCACCATTGCTTTCG
Organism: Streptococcus sp. HMSC034E12; assembly: GCF_001835915.1. Taxonomy (NCBI): domain Bacteria; kingdom Bacillati; phylum Bacillota; class Bacilli; order Lactobacillales; family Streptococcaceae; genus Streptococcus; species Streptococcus sp. HMSC034E12. The sequence continues at coordinate 44,424 of NZ_KV826441.1, read as the reverse complement.
AGTAATATGACTGGATTAGGACTTATTATTTTTACAATCTTGTATTTTGTGGCTGCTTACTTGATTTCATTAAATCCTTCCAAAATTTTGGATTGGATTGGTCGGATTTTGACTCCTGTGTTTGCCATTTTGATTGTCATTCTAGTCATTTTAGGGGCGATAAAATATGGAGTAGCTGCACCGCAAGATGCTAGCACGGAATACGCAAAAGCAGCTTTTGGAACTGGCTTTCTTGAAGGGTATAATACGCTTGATGCACTTGCCTCTGTTGCTTTTAGCGTTATCGCTGTGCAAACATTGAACCAACTCGGCTTTGCTAATAAAAAAGAATATATCTCAACGATTTGGATTGTTGGAATTGTTGTTGCATTGGGATTTAGTGCACTTTATATTGGATTAGGATTTCTTGGAAATCATTTCCCAATTCCGGCTGATGTAATGGCGTCTGATGCCAATAAAGGAGTTTATGTCTTATCTCAAGCTACACAAGCTATTTTTGGTCCGACAGCACAGATTTTCCTTGCAGCCATGGTAACAGTGACCTGCTTTACGACTACGGTTGGTTTGATTGTTTCAACATCAGAATTTTTCAATAAAACCTTTCCTAAAATCAGCTACAAAACTTTTGCAACAGTCTTTACCTTGATTGGATTTGCAATTGCAAATCTTGGTTTGGGAGCGATTATTCAGTATTCAGTTCCTGTCTTGCAAATTTTGTACCCGATTACCATTGCGATTGTAATGATTGTGATTGTCAATAAGTTTCTTGCCTTATCTAAGATTGGAATGCAGCTAACGGTTGCAGTTGTAACAATTATTGCATTTGCGAATATTATTGGCTCGCAATTTAAATTGACTAGTGTGAGTAATTTAATCAATACTTTGCCATTTGCACAAGCTTCAATTCCTTGGCTGGTACCGACGATTGTCGGGATTGTGTTATCTTTGTTTTTGCCAAATAAACAGAAAAGTGACACATTTGAAATGGAATAATTAAAAAAACTATCATGAAAAGTGATAGTTTTTTTATGACCATATCAAATTCAAGTTTTTACAAATTGTATCCTCTATTTTTAGATAGTGAACTAGTGTATACTTTTCTTAGAAAGAAAATGAGGAGGAAAAGATAATGTTATCTATTGTGTTTTTGATTTCTGTATTTCTAGCGGGAATTTTATCATTTTTCTCGCCTTGTATATTGCCATTGCTTCCTGTATATGTTGGTATTTTATTGGATACAGATGAACCAAGAACAATCATTATTTTGGGAAAGAAGATTGCTTGGCATGGAATTGTAAAAACACTATTTTTCATTGCAGGATTGTCTGTAGTCTTTTTAATTCTTGGATATGGCGCTGGCTTTTTGGGAAAAGTTCTCTATACAGAGTGGTTCCGCTATGTATTAGGAGCAATTGTTATTTTGCTCGGTGTTCATCAAATGGAACTGATCAATTTTAAGCTACTCCAACGGCAGAAAAGTGTTCAATTAAAAAAAGATAAAAATAGAAATGATTTTTACAATGCTTTCTTGCTAGGTGTGACCTTTAGCCTTGGTTGGACACCCTGTGTAGGTCCTGTTTTGAGTTCTGTTCTCGCAATTGCAGCTTCTGGTGGTAATGGAGCAGTACAAGGTGGCTTCCTCATGTTAGTTTATACCCTTGGTCTTGCTATCCCATTTCTCATTTTGGCACTTGCCTCTTCTATTGTTTTACGCCATTTTGGGAAAATAAAACCTTATATGGGACTATTAAAGAAAATTGGCGGGTTACTTATCATCTTGATGGGAATTTTACTTATGCTAGGAAATCTTAATGTTCTAGATTCAATATTTGGTGGATAAAAGGAGGGATCTCATGAAAAAAACAATGTTAGTCATCACAGGTCTTGTTTGTGTTGCTCTGTTGGGTGCCTGTGGAAATCAAAAATCAGCTAGTGGAACTAAGTCTGGACACGGGCAATTTACAAATAAAACGACAGCTACAAAGTTGAATCAAGGCGAAGCAGCTCCTGATTTTGAACCAAAAGGAGTTGACGGGAAAACTTATAAATTGTCAGATTTCAAAGGAAAGAAAGTTTATCTCAAATTTGGGGTATCTTGGTGTTCTATCTGCTTATCTACATTAAAGGATACTGATGAGTTAGCTAAAAATGCTGGGAAAGACTATGTAGTTTTGATGGTTGTTTCACCTGGGCATGTTGGTGAAAAATCTGAAGCAGATTTTAAAAACTGGTATGAGAAATTAAATTATAAACATTTACCTGTTTTACTAGATCCTAGTGGTAAACTATTGGAACAATATGGTGTTCGTTCCTATCCGACAGCTGCATTTATTGGAAGCGATGGAAAATTGGTAAAAACTCGTCCTGGACTTATTAAAAAAGCAGAAATTGAATCAACTCTTAAAAGCATTAAATAGGAGGGGAGGATGATGGAACATAAAATGAAATGGTTATTATTTGGTGGAGCAGTCCTGCTGGTTTTAGGTTTATTTGTGCCGGGAAGTCGCATGATGCCAACCATTAAAAATCAGTCTGCTATTAATCAGATTAAAGAAGCAGCTGTTAGCCAGGCCGAATCGGTCAAGCAAAAGAAAGCGGACTTGAAAAATGCAAATTTAAAGCATATCTATTTGGCAGGAGGTTGTTTCTGGGGTGTAGAAGAATATTTTTTGCGAGTAGATGGAGTGGTTGACGCAGTCTCTGGTTATGCTAATGGCACTAGCGAAACCACAAAATACGAACTAATCTCGCAGACAAAACATGCAGAAACGGTTCATGTAACCTATGATGCCAATAAAATCTCTTTAAGAGAAGTCTTGCTACATTATTTTAGAATCATTGATCCGCTCAGCAAAAATAAGCAAGGCAATGATAGTGGAGTGCAATATCGTACAGGCGTGTATTATAAAGATCAGGCTGATGTAGAAACGATTAACAAAGTCTTTGACGAGCAGAAAGAAAAATTTAAAGAGCCATTGGCGGTCGAAAAACAACCATTAAATCATTCATGAAAAGTTCTTTTAAATTGATAGAAAATGTAATATTTTTCAGTTTTATGAGCAAAAATATTGTAAACGCTGACACGTAATGTTATAATGTTTTAGTAAATTAAAAATTAAGGTAGGAATTGCTCTATGAGTAAAATTGTTGTTATCGGTGCCAACCATGCTGGTACAGCTTGTATCAATACGATGTTAGACAACTTCGGAAATGAAAACGAAGTTGTGGTGTTTGACCAAAATTCAAATATTTCATTTTTAGGATGTGGAATGGCACTTTGGATTGGTAAGCAAATTGACGGCCCAGAAGGATTGTTCTATTCAGATAAAGAAAAACTTGAAGCAAAAGGTGCTAAAGTTTACATGGAAAGTCCTGTTTTATCAGTTGATTATGATAAAAAAGAAGTGACCGCACTTGTAAACGGTCAAGAACATCTTGAATCTTATGACAAATTGATTTTTGCGACTGGTTCACAACCAATTATCCCGCCAATCAAAGGTGTCGAACTTGTAGAAGGAAATCGTGAATTTAAAGCAACTCTTGAAAATATTCAATTTGTAAAATTGTATCAAAACTCTGCTGAAGTGATTGAAAAGCTGAAAAACAACGAAGGCATCAATCGCGTTGCTGTTGTTGGAGCTGGCTACATTGGTGTTGAACTCGCAGAAGCTTTTGAACGCCTTGGAAAAGAAGTAATCTTGATTGACGTTGCAGATACTTGCCTTACTGGTTACTACGACCGTGAATTGTCTGATTTGATGAGTCAAAACTTGGCAGATCATGGTATTAAACTTGCTTACGGTCAAACTGTGAAAGCAGTTGAAGGGGAAGGTAAAGTTGAACGTATTGTAACAGATAAAGAAACGTTTGACGTAGACATGGTCATTATGGCTGTTGGTTTCCGACCAAATACTGCCCTTGGCGCTGGCAAGATTGAACTTTTCCGTAATGGTGCATTCCTTGTTGATAAAAAACAAGAAACAAGCATTCCGGGAGTTTACGCAGTTGGTGACTGTGCAACGATTTATGACAATTCCCTTGGTAAAATGAGCTACATTGCACTTGCTTCAAATGCTGTTCGTTCAGGTATCGTCGGAGCTTATAACGCAACTGATCATGAATTAGAAGGCATTGGTGTGCAAGGCTCAAACGGTATTAACATTTACGATCTTAAAATGGTTTCAACTGGTTTGACATTGGAAAAAGCAAAAGCTGCGGGTTATAACGCAGTTGAAACAGGATTTAATGACCTTCAAAAGCCAGAATTTATCAAACACAACAACCATGAAGTAGCTATTCGTATCGTATTTGATAAAGATACACGCGTCATCCTTGGAGCACAAATGGCTTCGCACGAAGATATTTCAATGGGCATTCATCTCTTCTCACTCGCAATCCAAGAAAAAGTGACTATTGATAAATTGGCATTGACAGATATTTTCTTCCTGCCACACTTTAACAAACCTTATAATTACATCACGATGGCAGCATTAACAGCTGAAAAATAAGAGCAAGATCTTAAATTTACAAACCAGTTTCGTATGAGACTGGTTTATTTTTTTATCTGTATTTTATTCTCTAAAATAATTTCCGCAAGCAATAATAAAAATTGTAAAATTATGCTAAAATAGAGAGAGAATATATTTGGGAGGCAACGATGTCTGTTCAGACAGAAAAAGGTATATCAAATACCAAGAAAGAATTTGCATTTACATCTAGTTCGATTAGTCTGCAAGTTTCAAGAGGAATTTTAGTCGGGATTATCGTGGGTGCAATTGTTGGTTCTTTTCGTTTTTTAATTGAAAGGGGATTTCATATCATTCAACATTTCTATCAGCAAGGGCATGATAGTATGATTTGGGTTGCTTTTATTCTGTTATTTTATGCTTGTGTGATTTGGATAAGTGCAAAGTTAACACTCTCGGAAAAGGATATTAAAGGTTCTGGAATTCCGCAAGTAGAAGCAGAGCTGAAAGGTCTGATGAGCTTATCATGGTGGAGCGTTCTCTGGAAAAAATATATTCTAGGTGTTTTAGCCATTGCAAGCGGCTTGATGCTAGGACGTGAGGGACCCAGTATTCAACTTGGAGCAATGGGAGGAAAGGGAATTGCCAAATATCTTCATTTAAGCCCTGTGGAAGAGCGTTCTTTGATTGCTAGTGGAGCGGCAGCAGGGCTGGCAGCAGCTTTTAATGCTCCGATTGCGGGTTTACTGTTTGTTATTGAGGAAGTCTATCATCATTTTTCGCGTTTCTTTTGGGTCTCGTCTTTGGCGGCAAGTTTAACGGCGAATTTTGTTTCGCTTATGATTTTTGGAATGACCCCTGTATTAAATATGCCAGATAATATTCCTCTGATGGGGCTAGGGCAATACTGGCTTTATTTGTTGTTAGGAATTTTTCTTGGTTTTTCAGGATTTTTATATGAAAAAGTTGTTCTAGCTATGCCTCGTATTTATGATATGATTGGAGAAGTTTTGCACCTTTCTTCGCAATACTATCCCATTATAGCTTTCTCTTTCATTCTTCCAATAGGGTATTTTCTTCCACAACTTTTAGGTGGTGGCAATCAACTGGTTCTCTCTTTAACCAGTCAACACTATCTGCTATTAACATTAATGATGTTTTTCGTTATTCGCTTTATCTGGAGTATGATCAGCTATGGTAGCGGGCTTCCTGGCGGTATTTTTCTACCCATTTTAGCTCTCGGCTCTCTTTTAGGAGCAATTGCTGGCGTCATTTGTGTGCAATTAGGCTTTGCAACACAAGAGCAATTTCCTATTTTTATTATTTTAGGTATGAGCGGCTACTTTGGTGCAATTTCTAAAGCTCCATTGACAGCAATCATCTTGGTGACTGAGATGGTTGGCGATATACGAAACCTCATGCCTCTTGGTTTAGTGACTTTAGTGGCATACGTTGTAATGGATTTATTGGGCGGAGCACCTGTGTATGAAGCTATGCTAGAACGAATGCTTCCAGATAGTGTGGCAGATGACGGAGAGATGACGCTTATCGAAATTCCTGTCTCTGAAAAAATAGCCGGCAAGCAAGTTCATGAGTTGGAGCTGCCAAGAGATATTCTGATTACCATGCAACACCACAACGGAAAGAACCAAACAGTGAATGGCAGCACGCGCCTGTATCTAGGAGATATGATTTATGTGGTATTGAAAAAATCAGATATTGGACGCATTAAAGATTTACTCTTATAAAAGAGGGGGACCTCTTTTTTTAGAATCTGAAAAAATAACTTGCAATTTCCGAACGATAAGAAATATTATACGTCATTATATTGTAATTTCTGTACCTTGTGTTATAATACTAAAGGAAACGTCAGGAAAGGCGTAGCGATGCGAAAGCATAGGTAGGTCATTTTTAACATAAAATTAAAGGAGAATGATATGCTGAACGAATTTCCTATTTTTGACTACGAAGATATCCAATTGATTCCGAATAAATGTATCATCAAAAGCCGCTCAGAAGCAGATACGACAGTTACTTTTGGGAATCATACTTTTAAACTTCCTGTTGTTCCAGCTAACATGCAAACAATTCTGGATGAAGATGTAGCAGAAAAATTGGCGAAAAGTGGCTATTTCTACATCATGCACCGTTTTGACGAAGCTGGCCGCATTCCTTTCATCAAGCGCATGCATGAGCAAGGACTAATTGCGTCTATTTCAGTTGGTGTAAAAAATTATGAATATGATTTTGTTAGCCAGTTGAAAGAAGATGCACCAGAATATATCACGATTGATATTGCGCATGGACATTCAGATAGTGTGATTGATATGATTCAGCACATCAAAAAAGAACTCCCCGATACTTTCGTGATTGCAGGAAATGTCGGGACACCAGAAGCTGTTCGTGAGCTGGAAAATGCTGGAGCAGATGCAACCAAAGTTGGCATTGGACCAGGAAAAGTTTGTATCACAAAAGTAAAAACTGGCTTTGGTACAGGTGGCTGGCAATTAGCGGCTCTTCGTTGGTGTGCAAAAGCTGCTCGCAAACCGATTATTGCGGACGGTGGTATTCGTACGCATGGCGACATTGCCAAATCTATTCGCTTTGGTGCTACCATGGTGATGATTGGTTCCCTATTCGCAGGTCATATCGAAAGCCCAGGTCAAACGGTCGAAGTAGATGGTGAACAATTCAAAGAGTATTATGGTTCAGCTTCAGAGTATCAAAAAGGTGCTTACAAGAATGTGGAGGGAAAGAAAATTCTTTTACCAGTTAAAGGACATTTAGCTGACACTTTGGTTGAAATGGAGCAAGATTTGCAAAGTGCCATTTCCTATGCTGGTGGAAGAGACTTGGCTGGTCTTAAACACGTAGACTACGTCATTGTGAAAAATTCTATTTGGAACGGTGATGCGCATTAACAATAAAATAATTACTTATTTATATTACGAATTTGGCGTAATGTTTCTGCAAGGCATCTAATGTCTAACAATAAGTAAGTCTTCAACTTTCCTGCTATGTTTTTAGCAAGGAATTTTGTATTCAGTTGGGTAACCAATTGTTTTAGGCTTGCTTTTGGCAAGCCTTTTGTTTTTTCTAAAAGGAGATTTTATGAAATTATTAGAAGAACGTATCCTAAAAGATGGAAATGTTTTAGGAGAAAATATTTTAAAAGTGGATTCATTTCTGACTCACCAAGTCGATTTCAACTTGATGAAAGAAATTGGTAAAGTGTTTGCAACCTATTTTCGCTCGGCTGGTATTACAAAAGTTGTGACAATTGAAGCATCTGGCATCGCACCTGCTATTTATACAGCAGAAGCATTGGGCGTTCCGATGATTTTTGCGAAAAAGTCAAAAAACATTACTATGACGGAAGATATTTTGACGACAGAGGTCTATTCTTTTACCAAACAAGTGACAAGTACGGTCTCAATTGCAGGGAAATTTTTAAATCATCATGATAAAGTGCTTATTGTCGATGATTTTCTAGCAAATGGTCAAGCAGCTAAAGGGCTTGTTAATATCATTGAACAATCAGGTGCCCATGTGGAAGCGATTGGTATCGTAATTGAAAAATCATTCCAAGAGGGAAGAAAGTTGCTAGAAGAAGATAAGCGAAAAGTCGTTTCTTTGGCTCGTATTCAAACATTTGAAAATGGAAAAGTTGTATTTATGGAGGCTGATGCATAATGGAACTGAAAGAAGAAAAACATTCACAGGCGGCTGTCTTAGGTTTGCAGCATTTATTAGCAATGTACTCTGGGTCAATCCTTGTACCCATTATGATTGCTGGTGCGCTAGGTTATTCGAGCCAACAGCTGACCTATCTTATCTCCACAGATATTTTTATGTGTGGTGTGGCAACATTTTTGCAATTGCAACTCAATAAATATTTCGGAATTGGCTTGCCAGTCGTACTTGGCGTTGCTTTTCAATCGGTTGCGCCTCTGATTATGATTGGTCAAAAACATGGAAGCGGAGCTATGTTTGGAGCGCTCATCGTTTCCGGTATCTACGTTCTTTTGATTGCAGGCATTTTTTCTAAAATTGCTAATTTCTTTCCACCAATTGTGACGGGCTCAGTCATTACTACCATTGGCTTAACACTTATTCCTGTTGCGATTGGCAATATGGGAAATAATAGTGAAAAACCAACTGCACAAAGTTTGCTGTTGGCTGCTGTCACGATTTTAATTATACTGTTAGTAAATATCTTTGCGAAAGGCTTTCTAAAATCCATTTCCATTCTGATTGGCTTAATTATTGGAACGATTATTGCCAGCTTTATGGGCTTAGTAGATTTTGCGCCAGTAACTCAAGCTCCTCTTGTACATGTTCCGACACCGTTTTATTTTGGAATACCTAAGTTTGAACTTTCATCCATCGTCATGATGTGTATTATCGCAACAGTTTCTTTGGTAGAATCAACAGGTGTTTATTTTGCACTTTCAGATATTACAAACGAAAAGTTAGACAGCATTCGTCTGCGAAATGGTTATCGTGCAGAAGGACTTGCAGTGCTTCTTGGCGGTATTTTTAACACTTTCCCTTATACAGGATTTTCACAAAATGTTGGTTTGGTCAAACTTTCTGGAATTAAAATACGGCTCCCAATCTATTATGCAGCAGGATTCTTAGTCTTGTTAGGATTGGTACCGAAATTCGGAGCTTTGGCACAAATCATTCCAAGTCCTGTACTCGGTGGTGCTATGCTTGTCATGTTTGGTTTTGTTGCTGTTCAGGGAATGCAAATGCTAGCGCGAGTTGATTTTGAACACAATGAACACCATTTCTTGATTGCCGCTGTATCTATTTCCGCAGGAGTCGGTCTAAATGGAAGCAATCTTTTTAACAGTTTGCCAACCGGCTTGCAAATGTTTTTCTCAAATGGAATTGTTATGGCGAGCGTCATTGCGATTGTATTGAACCTTATTTTAAATCGTGAGAAAAAATAAAACTCGACAAGAGGCTGGGAGGATTTTCTCCTAGCTTTTTTGACTATTTTGAGCGCTTATAGTATAGTTAAGAGAGAAAGCTTTGTTTGAGGAGATTGTATGTACCAAGCGCGCAATTTAAAAGAGCGAATGACCCTATTTATTTCGATTTTTTTGCCAATTTTGATTTATCAACTGGCCAATTTTTCAGCCTCGTTTGTGGATACAACCATGACAGGGCAATACCATACGTTGCATTTGGCGGGAGTTTCAATGGCGACTAGCTTATGGAGTCCGTTTTTCACTTTTTTGACTGGTATTGTCTCAGCCTTGGTTCCGATTATTGGACATCATCTAGGACAAAAACAGGAAGAAAAAATCGCTTCTGATTTTTATCAGTTTATTTATCTATCTCTCGGTTTGTCTCTTCTCTTATTTGGGCTCGTTTTTTTAGGTGCACCGCTTGTTTTGTCCAATATTGGCTTAGAACCACTAGTAGTAGAAGTTGCTATACACTACCTCTGGTATTTAGCGTTTGGTATTATCCCTTTGCTTTTATTTAGTGTTGTACGTTCTTTATTAGACGCATTAGGATTGACAAGACTATCCATGTACCTTATGTTGCTCTTGCTACCGTTGAATGCCAGTTTTAACTACATTTTAATTTATGGAGCATTTGGCTTACCAGAAATGGGCGGAGCAGGAGCGGGGCTAGGGACTTCGTTGGCTTACTGGGTGCTGCTAATTCTTTCAATAGTCGTTGCAAAAAGACACTCTAAAATCAAAAAATATCAATTATGGAAAATTCGTCCTTTAGACAAAAAAGAGTTGCTGGAAGGGATTCGTCTCGGTTTTCCTATTGGCGGGACTGTCTTTGCAGAAGTTGTGATATTTTCAGTCGTAGGTTTGCTCATGGCTAAGTTTTCTTCGTTAATCATTGCCAGTCACCAGTCGGCTATCAGCTTTTCCAATCTTATGTATGCTTTTCCTATGAGCATTTCTAATGCTATGGCGATTATCGTTTCTTACGAAATTGGCGCAAAGCGTCTAGACTATGTCAGAAAATATTGTGTTTTGGGAAGATTGACTGCGCTTGGATTCGCTGTTTTCACGCTGACATTTTTATATCTTTTCCGTTATCAAGTCGCTTCATTATATGGAACCAACAAAGAATTCATTCGTCTGACATCGGTTTTCTTAACTTATAGTTTGTTTTTTCAATTAGCAGATACTTTCGCAGCGCCTCTTCAAGGAATTTTACGTGGTTATAAGGATACAAAAGTGCCATTTTATTTGGGATTGATTGGCTATTGGGGGGTGTCACTACCAGTTGGGTTACTATTGGATCACACGACAAATTTAGGTCCCTTTGCTTATTGGATTGGTTTAATCTCTAGTCTGGTCGTTAGTGGCATTTTATACCAACTTCGTCTTAATCATATTCAAAAAAGAAATTAGCTTAAATGTTGCATCTACACCATTTATCATTCTGAATAAAAAAAGAATCTCAGATTTTTATCCAAGATTCTTTTTTTGTTATTTTGTACGCATTTCACCTTGTGGGAAATAAGTCCCTTCTGGCATATCGTTGATGATGACATGAACAGCAGATTGTGGCGCGCCAGTATTTTTCACGATAGCAGCAGTAACTTCTTTTGCAAGAGCTTTCTTTTGTTCTAACGTGCGTCCTTCAAATAAATCAATTCTGACAAATGGCATGTGGTTTCTCCTTTTTATCTTTGATATTTTTATTTTATCACAAATTAGGTTTTAAAGCGTGTCAGAATGTGGTAAAATAAGAAGTATTAAAAATTGGAGAATTTGGAACGAATTAAAGAAAATGGTTCAGTTGTATTATAAATATGGCACGATGAATTCGGGCAAAACAATCGAAATTTTAAAAGTAGCACACAACTATGAAGAACAAGGCAAAGGTGTTGTCATTATGACGAGCGCACTTGATACACGTGACGGTTTTGGCGTTGTTTCTAGTCGTATCGGAATGAAGCGAAAAGCAATTGCAATAGCAGAAGATACTGATATTTTCCACTTTATTCAGGAAATGCCCGAAAAGCCTTATTGTGTATTGATTGATGAAGCGCAGTTTCTATCTCGTCGTCATGTCTATGACTTAGCGAGGGTAGTTGACGAATTAAACGTACCAGTTATGGCTTTTGGTTTGAAAAATGATTTTCGCAATGAGTTATTTGAAGGCTCGAAATATCTCTTGCTTCTAGCAGATAAAATTGATGAGATTAAAACAATTTGTCAATTTTGCTCCAAAAAAGCAACCATGGTATTAAGAACAACGAATGGTAAGCCGGTCTATGAAGGTGAGCAAATTCAAATCGGTGGGAATGAAACATATATTCCTGTCTGTCGGAAGCATTATTTTAAGCCAGAAATTGACGAAATGAAGAGTTAAGGAGAGGTGTAGCAAACGATGAATATTTATGAACAACTACAAGCCGTTGAAGATCGCTATGAAGAGTTGGGAGAACTTCTGAGTGACCCAGATGTTGTTAGTGACACCAAGCGTTTTATGGAATTGTCCAAAGAAGAAGCGAGTACACGCGATACGGTAGCAACTTATCGTGACTATAAAAGGGTGCTCCAAAACATCACAGATGCCGAAGAAATGATCAAAGACGCTTCTGGCGATGCTGATTTGGAAGAAATGGCAAAGCAAGAGCTCAAAGATGCAAAAGCTGAAAAAGAAGAATACGAGGAAAAATTGAAAATTCTTCTTTTACCAAAAGATCCAAACGATGATAAAAACATCATCTTAGAAATTCGTGGTGCAGCAGGAGGTGATGAAGCCTCGCTCTTTGCCGGTGATCTTCTGACAATGTATCAAAAATACGCCGAATCGCAAGGATGGAAATTTGAGGTTATGGAAGCCTCCATGAATGGAGTCGGTGGCTTCAAAGAAGTAGTAGCGATGGTTTCTGGTCAATCCGTTTATTCCAAACTAAAATACGAATCAGGTGCTCATCGCGTACAGCGTGTCCCAGTGACAGAAAGCCAAGGACGGGTTCACACTTCGACAGCAACAGTCTTAGTTATGCCTGAAGTTGAAGAAGTGGAATATGATATTGATCCAAAAGATCTTCGGATTGACATTTATCACGCTTCTGGTGCTGGAGGTCAGAATGTCAACAAAGTTGCAACAGCCGTTCGGATTGTACACTTGCCGACAAATATCAAGGTTGAAATGCAGGAAGAACGAACCCAACAAAAGAATCGTGATAAAGCTATGAAGATCATTCGTGCGCGCGTAGCAGATCATTTTGCACAAATTGCGCAAGACGAGCAAGATGCCGAGCGGAAATCAACTATTGGTACTGGAGACCGCTCGGAGCGGATTCGTACCTATAATTTTCCACAAAATCGTGTGACAGATCACCGTATCGGTTTAACGCTGCAAAAGCTAGATACGATTTTAGCTGGGAAATTAGATGAAATCGTAGACGCCTTGGTATTGTATGACCAAACACAAAAACTGGAAGAATTGAATAAATAATGAATTTAGCTCAAATTATTGCTGAAATGGAAAAACAGCTTGAAGCAGTTGGCGAAGAAGCTGAAAGTCTCTCCTTTACTTTTCAAGTTTTGAGAAACTTATCTTTTACCCAATTTGTGTTGAAAATGCAGGCAGAAGCAACAGAAGATGATATAGAATTACTGGAAAAGATTCAATCTCAATTATTAGTTCATAGACCTGCCCAATACATTATTGGGAACGCAGCATTTCATGGACATTCGTTCAAAGTAGATGAACGAGTGCTAATTCCCCGACCAGAAACCGAAGAATTGGTCAACCTTATCTTGTCTGAAAATCAAAATAGCAGTCTGAAAGTTTTGGATATTGGCACTGGAAGTGGAGCAATTGCTCTATCTTTGGCTGCTGAGCGTGCGAATTGGCAGGTCACGGCTTCCGACATTTCCCAAGATGCTCTGGATTTGGCGCAAGAAAATGCGGAAGCAATTGATGTAGCGATTGATTTTGTTCGGTCTGATTGTTTTCAGGCAATTACAGGAAAGTATGATATTATTGTATCCAATCCGCCCTATATTTCAGAGACGGACAGAGAAGAAGTAGGACTAAATGTACTTGCTTCAGAACCTCATCTTGCTCTTTTTGCTGAAGAAGACGGGTATGCTGTTTATCGAAAAATTGCTGAGAACGCCCAAAAACATTTGACAGAAAAAGGAAAAATCTATCTCGAAATTGGCTACAAACAAGGGGAACATGTAAAAAAAATATTTGAGTCTGCATTTCCAAAAATGAGAATTCGCGTCTTGCAAGATCAATTCGGAAAAGATAGAATGGTAGTGGTAGATAATGGATAAAATTGAGGAAGTACTGAGCAGTGGAGGAGCAGTCGTGCTGCCAACTGAGACTGTATATGGTTTATTTTGTAAAGCACTGGATGAGCAGGCCGTCAGTCATGTCTATGACTTAAAAGGCAGACCTCGCGAAAAGGCCTTGAATTTAAATGTTTCAAGCTTAGAAGAAATTTATCAATTTTCCAAACATCAGCCTCAGTATTTAAAAAAGCTCTATCAAGCCTTTCTACCCGGTCCTTTGACCATTATTTTACAAGCTAATGAACAAGTTCCGATTTGGGTAAATTCAGGTATGAAAACAATTGGTTTTCGTGTCCCTAGTCATCCTAAAACATTGGACTTGATTAGAAAATTTGGACCTCTCATTGGTCCGTCCGCAAATTTATCTGGAAAGAGTAGCGGAGTAAACTTCCAGCAAATTATGACCGATTTCAATCACGAAGTTCTTGGTATAGAAGATGATGCTTTTCTAACAGGACAGGATTCAACTATTTTGGATTTATCTGGTGAAACAGCATATATTCTACGCCAAGGTGCTGTCACTTGCGAAGAAATTCTCGCTAAAATTCCAGAAATTCACTTCTAAACCTTGACTAAATAGGTTTTAGCCCCGCTTTAAGAGAAGGGAGACTCTTATGATTTTTGACCATAAAAACTATAAAGAATATGACGCTGAGCTTTGGGAAGCCATTGCTGCAGAAGAAAAACGTCAGCAAAACAATATTGAATTGATTGCTTCAGAAAACGTTGTTTCAAAAGCTGTTATGGCAGCACAAGGTTCTATTTTAACCAATAAATATGCCGAAGGTTATCCAGGTCGTCGCTATTATGGTGGTACGGACGTTGTGGATGTGATTGAGACATTAGCAATTGAACGTGCTAAAGAAATTTTTGGAGCAAAATTTGCCAATGTTCAACCCCACTCAGGCAGTCAGGCGAATTGTGCGGCTTATATGGCCTTAATTGAGCCAGGTGATACAGTAATGGGAATGGATCTTGCAGCAGGCGGACATTTGACACATGGCGCAGCTGTTAGCTTCTCTGGGAAAACCTATAACTTTGTGCCTTATAATGTCGATCCTGAAACGGAACTTTTAGATTTTGATGCTATTTTGGCGCAGGCTAAAGAAGTCAAACCTAAATTGATTGTTGCAGGTGCTTCTGCCTATTCACATATTATTGATTTTGCTAAATTCCGTGAAATTGCAGATACTGTCGGAGCCAAACTCATGGTAGACATGGCTCATATTGCCGGTTTAGTTGCTGCTGATTTGCATCCAAGTCCAGTACCGTATGCACATATTACGACAACTACCACTCATAAAACCCTTCGAGGACCTCGTGGCGGCTTAATTTTGACCAACGATGAAGAATTGGCGAAAAAGATTAATTCCGCAATCTTCCCAGGAATTCAAGGAGGACCGCTAGAGCATGTCGTAACAGCTAAAGCAGCTGCTTTCAAAGAAGTATTGGATTCAGATTTCAAAGTTTATGCTCAGCAGATTGTAGATAATGCTAAGGCAATGGTTCAAGTATTCCAACAGCATGGTAATTTCCGTGTCATTTCAGGCGGTACGGAGAATCATCTTTTCCTTGTGGATGTGACCAAAGTCGTTGAAAATGGAAAAGTCGCTCAAAACCTTTTGGATGATGTCCATATCACTCTCAATAAAAACTCTATCCCTTATGAAACCTTATCTCCATTTAAAACAAGTGGCATTCGTATCGGAACCGCAGCTATTGCAGCTCGTGGCTTTGGGGTAGCTGAAAGTACTAAAGTAGCAGAATTGATCATCAAAACTTTAGAGAATGCAAACAACGAAGCTATTTTACAGCAGGTTCGTGCAGAAGTTAAAGAATTGACCGATGCCTTTCCACTATATGAGGACTGAAATGGACATTTACGTAAAAAAAGCTATTATTCATCAATTTAGTCCGTCAGACACCGACCTTCTTTTAGCAGATAAATATCTTAATATTACTCCAAAAATTGAAGAATATCTTCGCAAAAAGATTGAACGTATCTATTCAGATGAGGCCAAAACAGGTATTTTTACCGAAGATAATGTCTTTTTATCACATATGACAAAAGACCTTTTAGAAACTTCTATAACGATTGCCAATCTCTGGAAAGAGGAGTTTTCGGTGAGCGAAAATCAGAAAACCAATGATTTGATTTTTGTTCAATTTGACAAGAAAGGAGTAGAGCATCTTGCTTTTTTGCGCATTGCTCTGCGGGAAACCCTCACCCACTTAGGTGGAGAAGTAGATAATCCTATCAAGATTACCCAGAACAACTTGCCGGGATTTGGTACAGGCGCTGATGAAGCCTTGGTCATCAATCTTCAATCACGTAAATACCATTTGATTGAAAAGCGGATTAAATACAATGGTGCTTTTCTCAATTATTTTTCTGATAATCTGTTACAAGTCAATCCTAAAATTTCTCCCAAGAAATCTATCAAAGCCTTAGAAAAAACAGCTCAAAAAGTTGCAGAGAGCTTTCATCAAGATGATTTTCAATTTCAATCCAAGGTTAAATCGTCTATTTTCAAACATTTAGAAGAAAATGATGAATTATCACCAGAAAAATTAGCAGATGACTTGTTCGATAACAATCTGACAGCTCGTTTGACTTTTATTAATCAGGTTAAGGAAACAATTCCAGAAACTGTTAAATTTGATGAAATTGATAGTAGTCATCAGAAGAAAAAATTTGAAAATCAAAAGCTCTCTCTTTCAAATGGGATTGAACTCATTGTCCCCAATAACATCTATCAAGATGCGGAATCCGTAGAATTCATACAAAACGAGAATGGAACCTATTCCATTCTCATCAAAAACATAGAAGATATCCAAAGTAAATAATGTTTAAAATTCTTAGAAAATTGATCCTTCTCATTCTTTTAATCTTTGTTGGTTACAAGCTTGTTCAAGTTCATCATGATATCAAGCAAGTGATGACCTACCGTAGCTTAGTGAGAGAAGTGCTAGACGAGCAAGATACTGCAGCCAATGAAGAACTAGTCCTTGCTATGATTTACACAGAAACAAAAGGAAAAGTTTCTGATGTCATGCAATCTAGTGAAAGTGCGACGGGTCAGAAAAACTCTATTTTAGATAATAAAGAAAGCATTCGTCAAGGTGTTCAGACCTTATCTGCGAATCTAAATGTAGCTCAAGAAAAGAAAGTAGATGTTTGGACCGCTGTACAAGCCTATAACTTTGGTCGAGCTTACATCGATTATATTGCAAAACACGGTGGCGAAAATACCCTTGATTTGGCAAAAAAATACTCCAAAAATGTTGTCGCACCAAGTTTAGGAAACGTGACTGGGCAAACCTATTCTTATTACCACCCCATCGCCCTCCTTCATGGCTCTAAGCTCTATATCAATGGTGGGAATTATTATTACTCCCGACAAGTTCAGATGAATATGCACATCATGAAAGTGATGAATTGGTTTTAATAACATCAACCCTAGTAGCTTATTTCTACTAGGGTTTTTCAAACAAATCAATTATTATTTATATCGTTACGTGTTATACTTAAAAATATATCTCACAGAAAGAAGCGATAAAAATGACGAAAAAAGCGGACGGTAAATTGGACAAAAAGGATTATGTACAATCCACTACGCCAACCCTTTTCTTTCATGGTTATGGAAGTAGTGCCAATGCGGAGTGGCATATGACGAATGCAGTAAAAAAAGCAGGGGTAACAAAAACAGTTATTCGAGCAAATGTTGATAGAAATGGTACAGTTACGTTAAGGGGAGACATTCCCAAAGGTGCTATCAATCCAATCGTAGAAGTGAATTACGAAGACAATCGCAATCCCATTGATGTTGGACGGTATACAAAAGCTGTCGTCAGCAAGCTACAGGAAAAGTATGGCTTTACAAAAATGAATATGGTAGGTCATTCTTTAGGGAATATGTCGATTTTGTATTATCTTTTAGAACATGCTCAAGATGAGAACTTGCCACAGCTGCAAAAACAAGTGAATATCGCAAATTTCGCTGCCGGTTTAAAAGCTATGGGCTTATCATCTGATGTGAAAGTTGACAAAACAACAGGTCAACCAAACCAAGTCACGCAAACTTTCCAAAGATTATTACCATTACGTGAAGTATTCCCACAAAATCAAATTGACGTTTTGAATATCTATGGTGATTATAAAAATGGATCAGACGGTTCTGTTTTAAATTCTTCATCTCGCAGTTTGAAATACTTAGTTGCAGACAATGCCAAATCTTATCAAGAAAAGAAAATTACCGGCAAACTAGCACAACATAGCCAATTACATGAAAACCCAGAAGTAGATAAAATACTGATTCAATTTTTGTGAGGAAAATAAACTGACAAATTTAAAAGCCAAACTTCAAGAAATAAGAAGTTTAGCCTTTTCTGTTTTTATTCCCACTCAACCGTTGCTGGTGGTTTGCTGGTAATATCGTAGACAATGCGGTTGACGTGGTCTACTTCATTGACGATACGAACAGAGATTTTTTGTAGTACTTCCCAAGGGATTTTAGCGAAATCTGCTGTCATCCCGTCGATAGAAGTAATAGCACGAATAGCAATGGTATAATCATAAGTTCGACCATCCCCCATAACACCGACCGAGCGAACACCAGTATTCACAGTGAAGTATTGCCAAATATCACGATCAAGTCCAGCTTTCACGATTTCTTCACGGAGAATGGCATCGGATTCGCGAACAGTTGTGAGTTTTTCTTCGGTAATCTCGCCCATAATACGAATGGCAAGTCCTGGGCCTGGGAATGGCTGACGCCAAACAATTTCATCTGGCATACCAAGTTCTGTACCAAGCGCACGAACTTCGTCTTTATAAAGTGTATTGAGAGGCTCAATCAACTCAAACTGCATATCTTCTGGCAAACCACCAACATTATGGTGAGACTTGATAGTTTGAGCAGTATCTGTACCAGATTCGATAACGTCAGTATAGAGCGTTCCTTGTGCGAGGAATTTTACATCTTTTAACTTGCTAGCTTCATCGTCAAAAACATAAACAAACTCATTACCAATGATTTTACGCTTTTGTTCTGGATCAGATACACCAGCTAATTTATCAAGGAAACGTTTGGCAGCGTCTGCTTTGATGATATTCAGACCGAATTTTCCTCCAAGGGAATCCATGACTTGATCTGCTTCGCCCTTACGGAGCAATCCATGATCTACAAAGATGCAGATAAGCTGGTCTCCGATAGCTTTTTGAAGAAGAACGCCAACAACGGATGAATCAACACCACCCGAAAGACCCAGAAGAACACGTTTATCGCCAACCGTTTCTCGAATTCGCTTGATTTGCATTTCAATAAAGTTATCCATTGACCAGTCGCCTTTGGCGCCACAAATATTCAAAGCAAAATTGCGTAGAATATCATACCCATAAACAGAGTGGCGTACTTCAGGGTGAAATTGAATGCCATAAATCTGCTTTTCAGGTTGTTCAATAGCTGCAAATGGACAGTCGGCAGAAGTACCAGTACGTACAAATCCTTTAGGAATTTCGGTGACAGCATCTCCATGACTCATGAGAACGATTTGATTTTCAGGAGTTCCTGCAAATAATTTAGAATCAGTATGAGTGAGCTCGGATTGACCGTACTCACGGTTTCCGGCATTTCCAGCAGGTACAACTTTCCCGCCTAATTTGTGAGTCAAAAGCTGCATTCCATAGCAAATTCCCAAAATTGGAATACCCAATTCTAAAATTTCAGGATCAATGTCAAATGCTCCTGCTTCATATACGGACTTTGGTCCACCTGACAAAATGATTCCGACTGGATTTATCTCACGAACCTCAGCAGCTGTGATTTTATTGCTTTTCAGCTCAGAAAAAACACCAATCTCGCGGATTCGGCGTGAAATAAGCTGATTGTATTGGCTCCCATAATCCAGTACAATAATTCTTTCAACATCTTGCAATTCAGTTGTAGTTGTCATTTCTTCCCTTTCTTAAAAGAATTTTCTTTTTTTATTTTAACACAAAATAGAGACTTTTTCCAATAACATTAAGTAGCGATTGACTTTTATTTCAATTGATAATACAATGAAGAGGGGAAATCATTCTTGAAAGGGGTTACTATGCTTCCAGCCTATATTAAAATTCACGATCAAATAAAAAAAGAAATCGACGAAGAAATTTGGAAAATCGGACAGCGATTGCCAAGCGAGCGCGATTTAGCTGAACAATTTGAAGTTAGTCGCATGACACTCCGTCAGGCAATCACTCTTTTAGTAGAAGAAGGAGTACTGGAACGTCGTATGGGAAGTGGTACATTTGTAGCCAGTACGCGAGTTCAGGAAAAAATGCGTGGCACAACTAGCTTTACAGAAATTATCAAAGCCCAAGGCAAGACACCATCGAGCCAGCTGATTTCTTATCGCCGAACATTGCCAAGTAAAGAGGAAGTCGAAAAATTAGGAATCGAAAAGACGGAAAACGTCATTCGTATGGAGCGGGTGCGGTATGCGGACAATATTCCTGTAGTTTACGAAGTCGCTTCCATTCCAGAGAAATTCATCAAAAATTTTAATAAAGAAGAAATTACGAAGCATTTTTTTCAAACCTTACAAGAACATGGCTATAAAATCGGAAAATCTCAACAGACCATCTATGCTCGTCTTGCAAAAGAAAAGATTGCGCAGTACTTAGAAATTCCTAGAGGACACGCCATTCTTGGTTTGACACAGATTTCTTATTTTGACAATGGCACCGCTTTTGAATATGTTAAAAGTCAGTATGTCGGCGAACGGTTTGAATTTTATTTAGAAAACAACTGATCTGTTTTACATAATTTAATATACGTAAACACCCTTGGCGATTTAAGAGTGTTTTTTAGTGAGTAAAGCTCTTCGCTAGTAGAGTTTATCTGTATTTTTTGATATAATAATCTTTATGGAAATTGAAAAAACCAATCGAATGAATGCTCTTTTTGAGTTTTATGCAGCGCTTTTAACAGATAAGCAAATGAATTATATTGAGCTTTATTATGCAGATGATTATAGTCTAGCTGAGATTGCTGAAGAATTTCAAGTTAGTCGTCAGGCTGTTTATGACAATATCAAACGAACAGAAAAGATTCTCGAAGACTACGAAATGAAACTGCACATGTATTCAGATTATATCGTCAGAAGTCAGATTTTTGATCAAATAATGGAAAAGTATGCAGATGATACCTATTTACAAGAGCAAATTTCGATTTTATCCAGTATTGACAATCGAGAATAGTGAATTGTCAGCTCAAAAATATCCAAACATCAATAACAATAACTAGGAGAAATACATTTTATGGCATTTGAAAGTTTAACTGAACGTTTACAGAACGTTTTTAAAAATCTGCGTCGCAAGGGCAAAATTTCAGAGAGTGATGTTCAAGAAGCGACCAAAGAGATTCGTTTGGCACTCTTGGAAGCCGATGTAGCTTTGCCAGTTGTTAAAGACTTTATCAAGAAAGTTCGTGAACGTGCTGTCGGACATGAAGTTATTGATACGTTAAATCCTACTCAGCAGATTATCAAGATTGTTGATGAGGAATTGACCACTGTCTTGGGTTCTGATACGGCAGAAATTATCAAATCTCCAAAAATCCCGACTATTATCATGATGGTCGGTCTTCAAGGTGCTGGTAAGACTACGTTTGCCGGAAAGTTGGCCAATAAACTCAAGAAGGAAGAAGGCGCTCGTCCTTTGATGATAGCTGCTGATATTTATCGTCCAGCAGCCATTGATCAACTTAAAACTCTAGGTCAGCAAATCGATGTACCAGTCTTTTCATTAGGCACAGAAGTACCAGCAGTAGAGATTGTTCGTCAAGGCCTGGAGCAAGCCAAAGCTAATCACAACGACTATGTCTTGATTGATACGGCAGGTCGTTTACAAATTGACGAAAAACTCATGAATGAGCTGCGCGATGTCAAAGCACTAGCTCAACCAAATGAAATCCTCCTGGTCGTAGACGCAATGATTGGTCAAGAAGCCGCGAATGTAGCTCGCGAATTCAATGCTCAGTTGGAAGTAACTGGGGTTATTCTGACTAAGATTGATGGCGATACACGTGGCGGTGCAGCCTTATCTGTCCGGCAAATCACTGGCAAGCCAATTAAGTTCACTGGTACTGGAGAAAAGATTACCGATATTGAAACTTTCCACCCAGATCGGATGTCTAGCCGCATTTTGGGCATGGGAGATATGCTGACCTTGATTGAAAAAGCTTCTCAGGAATACGATGAACAGAAATCACTTGAGATGGCTGAAAAAATGCGAGAAAACACTTTTGATTTCAATGATTTCATCGACCAGCTAGATCAAGTGCAAAACATGGGACCAATGGAAGACTTGCTAAAGATGATTCCTGGCATGGCTAACAACCCTGCGATGAAGAATTTTAAGGTAGATGAAAACGAAATTGCTCGTAAACGTGCCATTGTATCATCTATGACACCTGTCGAACGGGAAAATCCCGACCTTCTTAATCCAAGTCGTCGCCGTCGGATTGCTGCAGGTTCTGGTAATAGCTTTGTCGAAGTGAATAAGTTTATTAAGGACTTTAACCAAGCAAAATCCGTCATGCAAGGTGTCATGTCTGGCGATATGAATAAGATGATGAAGCAAATGGGGCTCAATCCTAATAATTTACCGAAAAATATGCCAAATATGAACGGTATGGATATGTCAGCCCTTCAAAATATGGACATGTCCGCTTTAGGGGGAGCTGGTAATCCTGATATGAGCCAGATGTTTGGTGGCGGACTTAAAGGAAAAATTGGCGAATTTGCAACCAAACAAGCCATGAAACGTATGGCAAATAAAATGAAAAAGGCTAAGAAAAAACGAAAATAAACATATTTTGTAGTAAATGATGATTGGAATAAAGCAGTTCAATTTGGTGGGCTGTTTTATTTTTTTGAAAAACTATTGACATTTGATGATAAACGTGTATTCGAGAAATTTCAGGAGGACAATTACAACGCGCAGGTATCTGTCGTGCGTTGTGCTATGATAAATCAACCAGAACTTTTATTTGCTGATGAACCTACAGGTGCTTTAAACTCAAAAATCAGCCAGAAAGTGATGGAAAGTTTTAAAGAAATCAACAAAAAAGGTGTGACTATTGTTTTAGTCACTCATGATAGCAAGGTATCAGCTTACGCCAACCGAATTGTTTTTATGAAATATGGCAAAATACTTACTGAACTAGAACATATAAAAAAACAAAACCAAGATATTCAAAACGATAACGATATAACGATATTGATAATATAATAAGATCAGTTGTATAAAATTCAGTGATTCCAACCGATCTTATTTTGTATTGTGTATTATCTATTACAAAGTAAAGAAACGAATCTTTCAATAGACTCTCACATACATCTTTCCGAAAAACTATAATTTTCTTGAAAAAAATACAGGAGTGTGCTATACTTCTATTTATAGAAAATGATGGAGAATATCTTAATGAAACGCGAAATATTGTTAGAAAGAATTGAAAAACTAAAGGCCATCATGCCTTGGTACGTTTTGGAATACTATCAGTCTAAATTGACTGTTCCATACAGTTTTACAACCTTATATGAATATCTCAAAGAATATGATCGCTTTTTTCATTGGATTTTAGACTCTGGAATTGATGATGGGCCGCAGATTGCAGAAATTCCTCTGTCAGTATTGGAAAATATGACTAAAAAAGATATGGAAGCGTTTATTCTTTACTTACGGGAGCGTCCATTGCTTAATGTTAATACTACACAGAACGGAGTATCGCAAACCACCATTAATCGCACTCTTTCTGCTCTCTCTAGCCTTTATAAATATTTAACTGAAGAGGTGGAAAATGAGAATGGGGAACCTTATTTCTATCGTAATGTCATGAAAAAAGTGTCTACTAAGAAAAAGAGAGAGACTTTAGCCGCGCGCGCTGAAAACATCAAACAAAAACTCTTTTTGGGCGAAGAAACTGAACAATTTTTGAATTATATTGATGAAGAATACCCTAAAAATTTATCAAATCGGGCTCTCTCCTCTTTTGACAAAAATAAAGAGCGAGATTTGGCAATCATAGCACTGCTTCTTGCATCTGGTGTTCGTCTATCCGAGGCAGTAAATCTTGATTTGAAAGACCTAAATCTTAAAATGATGGTCATTGAAGTTACTCGTAAGGGCGGGAAAAGAGATTCTGTCAATGTTGCAGCTTTTGCCAAAGCTTATTTGGAAAGGTATCTGGAGGTTCGCTCTAAACGTTACAAAGCGGAAAAATCAGACACTGCCCTCTTTTTGACAGAATATAGAGGTGTTCCTAACCGGATTGATGCTTCTAGTGTAGAAAAGATGGTTGCTAAGTATTCTGAAGATTTCAAAGTTCGAGTGACACCTCACAAACTCCGCCATACGCTGGCTACTCGACTTTATGATGCTACTAAATCTCAAGTTTTGGTCAGTCATCAGCTAGGACATGCCAGCACTCAAGTTACAGACCTCTACACCCATATTGTTAATGACGAACAAAAAAATGCATTGGATAACTTATAAAATAAAAAATTTGCATACCTTAAATTATGCAAATTTTTTATTTGAATTGAGCTAAATGCTGCTAGTTTGTGCCCATGCTCATAGTTTCTGGTAGGGTACTACCGCCGTCAATGACAATTTGAGATCCTGTAAGATAGGAGGATTCATCACTACCTAAAAAGGCAAAGAGTTCCCCTACTTCTTGCGGTTTAGCTAATCTTTTCATTGGAACAGCGGCCGCAATATCTTGAATAGGAACTTCTGGATGTTCTGGGTTGGATTCCAGGGCCATTTTTTCGACCATCGGTGTCCGAGCATAGCCTAGCTGGCTGCAGTTAACCCGGATATTGCGATCGGCATATTCTACTGCCAAGGCCTTGGTTAAGCCGACCAGAGCTGCCTTGGTCATCGCGTAAGCTGCTTCTCCAGCATCAGCAACCAAATCGCCTGTCACAGATGATGCGATGACGATAGCGCCTGCTCTCTGTTTCAACATGGGCTTGATGGTTGCCTGACAAGTGTTCCAAACGCCCTTGATATTGACATTAATATGTTGATCCCGTATCTGGTCTGTCATTTCTTCAAAGGGCGCCAGCTTGCAGATACCAGCATTACAGCAGGCAATATCAAGATGCCCAAAGGCTTGGATAGTCTGAGAGACAGCCGCTTCCAAATCTTCTAGACGACTGACATCACCGATATAGCTGATAATATCTATTTGATAGCTGTCACGAAGTTCTTGAGCAGTTGCTTCTACTTGAGGGTCTCGATCAAAAAGGCAGAGCTTGGCGCCATATTTAGCATAGACTGAGGCAATGCCCTGACCCAGACCGAGAGCCGCTCCAGTAATCAAAGCAACTTTTCCATCTAATTTAGCCATAGTAACCATCCTTTCTAAAACGAAGAAGTCTGACAGATTTTTGTGACATTTTATGATGTATTTCTAACTTTAGTCTAGTACTTTTCTAGTTGCTTGTCAATATAATAATGAAGGAAAACCTCGCATTTGCTATGATGTTTCGTCCTCTTTATAAAAAATCTATCCAATAATTTCTGTAGGGTTCGATAATAAGGAACTTGCTCCAAAGCGGATATTCTTCAAGCGATTATTGGCTGTGGTGTATCCCAGAAGCATCTGAACATTCTGATAACCAACTTCTTCAAACTATAGAAAAAACATCCTTAGTTAAATAAATGTAAGAATGTTTTTATTTTGTTATAGTCTTGTGATTTAGCCAACCACTGCTTCTGCAATTTCTTCTTGGCTAATTCCAGCGAAATAGCGAGAAATATCCAGGTTTTCAAGAGCATTTAAAACATCTTCTCTTTCATATTTAACACCCTTGAGGACTTCTTCTACTGCTGCTACATCTTCGATTCCAAAGAAATCTCCGTAAATTTTGATGTTTTCGATTTTTGACTGAACAACATTGGCAAAGATTTCCACTTTACCGCTAGTAAATTTGGTACTACGATGAACATTGTACTCTGGCGATTTGCCATAGTTCCAATCCCAAGTAGCAAATTTAGTTTCCTTGATATGGTTGATTTCAGCTAGTTCATCATCGGAGAAGACATATTCTGTCATTTCTGGATATTCTTTCTTCATATAGTCTAGCAGGAGGTCGCGAAATTGCTCGACAGTAATCTTTTCAGGCAATTCATCAATGATATTGGTTACACGAGCTCGAACAGACTTAACACCTTTGGACTCGAACTTGTCCTTGGAAACTTTTAAGGCATTCGCTAAGACGGATAATTCTACGTCAAAAAGCAGGCAGCCGTGGTGCATGATTCGACCATTGATGTAGGCCTGAGCATTGCCACAGAACTTTTTACTGTCAATTTCCAAATCGTTGCGCCCTGTAAATTCGGCTTTTACACCTAATGCTTCCAAGGTCTTGATGACCGGAATAGAGAAGCTCTTAAAATCAAAGGCTTTGTTCTCAGATTCTTTGGAAATAATGGTGTAGTTAAGATTGTTATAGTCATGATAGACAGCTCCGCCTCCACTGATACGACGAACAACCTCAATGCCATTTTCACGTACAAAATCTCGATTGATTTCCTCCACGGTATTCTGATGACGTCCGACAATGATAGAGGGTTTATTGATCCAAAGCAAGAAAATCATATCTTCATCAAGGAGATGCTTGAAAGCATATTCCTCAAGAGCGATATTAAAAGCTGTATCGTTACTATTATTGATAATGTATTTCATAGTGTCTCTTATCTTTTCTTAGGGGCATGGATAGCCATGCCGAGTACGTCTGCAAATGCTTCGTACATAACTTCTGAGAATGTCGGATGACCGTGAATGGTCTTGAGCATTTCTTCCACCGTGATTTCCATTTCGATGATAGTAGAGGCTTCATTGATTAACTCGGCTGCAGCGGGACCGATGATGTGAACACCGAGAACTTCTCCGTATTTCTTATCAGCAATCACTTTGACAAATCCTTGAGCAGCATCAGATGCAATTGCTCGTCCGTTTGCTGCGAAGTTGAATTTGCCGATAGCTACATCGTATTTTTCGCAAGCTTGTTCTTCTGTCAGACCGACTGCTGCAACTTCTGGCAAAGTGTAGATGGCTGCTGGAGTTAGATTTAATTTAGCAACTACATGATTGCCTTTGAGAGCATTCTCTGCAGCTACTTCTCCCATACGAAAAGCTGCATGCGCCAACATCTTGGTACCGTTAATGTCTCCGGGGGCGTAAATTCCTGAAACAGAAGTTTCCATATATTCATTGACCTTGATACGACCGCGGTCTAGTTCAAAGTCAACCTCGCCAATTCCCTCCAAATCAGGCACGCGTCCGATAGAAAGCAAAGCTTTATCAGCTATGATATCTTCCTTTCCTGCAACTTTGATGCAGAGCTTGCCATTTTCTTCGATAATTTCTTCCAACTTGGTCTCTGTCAAAATGGTCATGCCCTTGCGTTCAAGAATGAGCCGAAGGTTCTTAGAGACTTCTGCATCCATAGCTGGAACAATCCGATTCATCATTTCGACAACCGTCACCTTACTGCCAAAGGTCATGAAAGCCTGTCCTAGCTCAATACCAACAACGCCACCACCGATGATTACTAAACTTTCTGGAACTTCCTTCATACCCAGGATATCATCGCTAGTCATGACAAGTGGTAATTCCATACCTGGAACGTTAATCTTGCTGACTTTTGATCCACCAGCTAAGATAATTTTCTTGGTTTCAAGAAGTTCAGAACCGTTCACTAAGACATTCTTATCTTTGGTAATGGTACCAATTCCTTTGTGAACATCAACATCATAGCTGCGAAGCAGACCTGCAACACCTCCGACAAGTGTGTTGACAACCTTGTTTTTGGTTTCCAGAACTTTATCCATATTGACGGTAAAGCTTGGATTTTCAATGATAATTCCGCGGTTTGCTGCATGGTCTAGGCTTTCAATAATTTCTGCATTGTGAAGATAGGTCTTAGTCGGGATACAGCCACGGTTGAGGCAGGTTCCACCTAGTTCAGATTTTTCAACAAGGGCAATCTTGCCTCCTAATTGAGCTGCTTTAATCGCTGCCACATAGCCAGCTGGTCCGCCACCAATAACCACAATATCATAAGCGTCATCACTCTTATTATCGTCGTTAGAAGTTGTGGTTGCAGTTGGTGTTGAACTAGCATCTGAAGCAGCCACAGTAGTCGGAATATTTTCTCCTTCTTCGCCCAGATAACCGATAACTTCCGTTACAGGAACAATCTCACCGTCTCCTTTTAAGATAGCAATCAAGTAGCCGTCTTCCTCTGCTTCTAACTCCATGCTGACTTTATCTGTCATGATTTCTAGAAGGATTTCTCCTTCTTTTACAAATTCGCCAACTTTTTTATTCCATTGAACAATCTGTCCTTCTGTCATATCAACGCCGGCTTTTGGCATAATTACTTCTAAGGCCATGTTTTTATTTTCCTCTCATTTAAACTTTTAAACTTTCTCTTATACCAACATTGAAATTGGGTCTTCAATCAGTTCTTTTAGGTCTTTCATGAATTTAGCACCTGCCATACCGTCCACGACTCGGTGATCGATGGTTAATCCAAGACTCATAATTGGTCGAATCACAATTTCTCCGTTTACTACGACTGGTTTTTCAACGGTTGAACTGACTCCCAAAATCGCCGAATTAGGCTGATTGATAATTGGTCCGAAGGATTGAACACCAAACATTCCTAGATTGCTAATCGTAAAAGTTGAGTTTTGCAGCTCACTTGGGGCTAATTTCCCGTCTAAAGTCCGACCAATCACATCCTTAAAAGCAACAACTAACTCAGACAGACTCATTTTTTCGGCATTGTAAACCACTGGTGTCATAAGCCCGTTATCCATACCAACAGCCATAGCCAGATTGACATACTTATGCATGATAATGGTTTGCCCATCTTCTGTCAGAGACGAATTGAGATAAGGGTGCTTCATTAAGATTTTAACAACTGCCATAGAAAGTAAATCCGTAACCGTCATTTTCTTTCCTGTCGCTTCCATAATTGTCTCTAAAACCCTCTTGCGCAGCGCCAGCAACTCTGTCATATCTACATCATAATTGAGAGTGAAAGTTGGTGCTGTCAGATAAGAATCCACCATTCGTTTAGCAATGACCTTCCGCATTGGCGTCATTGGAAGGCGCTTAATTTCTCCATAAGGAGTGGTGTTGTCAGGTATTTCTTCCGCTTTCTCAATTTGAGCCGGAGACTTGATACTGTCTGAGTCAACATTTTCAGGCAGCAAAGCCAGAATATCCTTTTTCATAATCCTGCCGTGCACGCCTGTCCCTTGGATTTCCTGCCAAGCGATGTTATTTTCTTCTGCAATACGTTTTGCAAGGGGCGTAATTTTCACAATATTGAATTCTCGATAACTTTCAATATCTTCTTTGTGAATGCGTCCCTTTGCGCCAGTACCAGATACGTCATAGAGATTGATACCCAAATCATCTGCTAATTTTCTAGCAGCCGGGGTCGCTCTTAACTTATCATCAGTCATAGCTTCTCCTATTTCTTTTTTATTGATTGTTCTTTAATCTTGAACTGTTTTTGTTTTTACATAATTTTGGTTATGTATAAATGTTGTAGCCAATATCAATTTCAGTTTTATTCTTTATTGTAAGTCTTACGGATAACCTCTTTGATACTTTCAACTGTCGGAATCATAGCATTTTCAAGATTCTGAGCATAAGGCATAGGAACATCTTCGCCAGCACAACGGCGAATTGGTGCATCCAAATAGTCAAATGCTTCTGATTCGGAAATGATAGCAGAAATTTCACCGATATAACCACTAGTTTTGTGGGCATCATTGACTAGAACGACTTTTCCTGTTTTTTTGACTGAGTTGATAATGATATCCTTGTCCAGAGGCACCAAGGTACGAGGATCAACCACTTCTACTGAAATGCCTTCTTCTACCAATTCTTCAGCTGCTTGCATAACCCTACGGAGCATTTTTCCATAGGTCACAACTGTCACGTCCGTTCCCTCTTTTTTGATGTCACCAACACCGAGAGGGATTGTATAATCAGGATCAAGCGGAACTTCGCCTTTTTGGTTGAATTCTGACTTGTACTCAAGAATAATAACAGGATTGTTGTCGCGGATAGAAGATTTTAGCAACCCTTTCATATCCGCAGGAGTGCCAGGTGCCACGACCTTTAAACCTGGAATGTGGGTAAACCAAGATTCCAAAGATTGTGAGTGTTGACCAGCTGATCCGACACCATTTCCAGCTGCGCAGCGAATTGTCATCGGAACCTGACCTTTACCACCGAACATATAACGCGTTTTAGCAGCTTGGTTGACAATTGCATCCATGGCAATGACAGAAAAATCCATAAAAGTCATATCTACAATTGGGCGTAGTCCAGTCATGGCCGATCCTGCTGCAGCTCCTGAAATAGCTGCTTCAGAAATTGGACAATCACGTACTCGTTCTGGACCGAATTCTTCTAACATTCCGACAGATGTTCCGAAATCTCCTCCGAAAATACCGACATCTTCTCCCATTAACAACACATTTTCATCGTGACGCATTTCCTCAGACATAGCAAGGATAATGGTATCACGGAAGGACATTGTTTTTGTTTCCATTTTATCTCCTCTCTTAGTCCGCGTAAATATCTTCAAAAGCTGACTCAAGCGGTGGGAATGGACTTTCCTCTGCAAATTTTACAGATGCTTCCACTGCTTCTTTAACCTCTGCTTGGATAGCTTCTAACTCTTCGTCGCTTGCAATCTGATTTGCTAGCAAGTATTTACGAAGAGTTTCGATTGGGTCTTTTTTCTTCCACTCCTCTACTTCTTTGCGCGTTCGATACTTACCAGGATCAGAAGAAGAATGTCCTAACCAGCGATAAGTAACACTTTCAATCAAGACAGGCCCTTTACCACTTCGAACGTATTTAACAGCTTTTTGAAAACCTTCATAGACCTCAATAACGTTGTTCCCGTCTGGGATAAAGATGCCAGGAATACCATAGGCAGCACTCCGCTCATGAATGTGCTCTATATTGGTCATTTTCTTAATATCCGCAGAAATACCATATCCATTATTGATACAATAGAAAATCACTGGCAAATTCCAAATAGAAGCCATATTAACCGCTTCATGAAAAATACCTTCGTTCGTTGCTCCGTCACCAAAGAAGCAAACCACGATTTTATCTGTTTGGTGCATTTGCTGAGTGAGGGCGGCACCGACTGCAATTCCCATGCCTCCGCCAACGATACCATTTGCTCCTAAGTTTCCGGCATCCAAATCAGCAATGTGCATGGAGCCACCTTTTCCTTTGCAGGTTCCGTTATATTTGCCCATGATTTCTGCCATCATGCCGTTCAGATCAATTCCTTTGGCAATCGCCTGACCATGACCACGGTGGTTAGAAGTAATCAAATCATCAGGATTGAGGGCCAGCATAGCTCCAACGCTAGCTGCTTCTTCTCCAACAGAAAAGTGAGTCATTCCTGGAACTTTCCCCTTTTTTACGAGTTGGGCAATTTTTAAGTCCATCCGACGGCTCTCTTCCATTTTACGAAACATCTCTAGCATAAGATTTTTATCTAAAGTTGACATAGTCGAGCCTTTCTATGAGTGTAATTCTATAATTTCATTCTATCCAAACTAAAAAATACTGTCAAAATTTATGCTTGAACAATTTCACAAAGAAAAATCAGCTAACCTTGCTGGCAAGCTGATTTGAATTGACTAAATAAAAATTTCACAAATAGATTTTTCTACTTTTTCCCAAAATCCTCTATCATTCGATCGATTTCCGAACAACTTGGTGTTGTCAAAATATAATGAACATCTCCTTGTAAGTCTGCAAATGCCTTTGGCATGATTTTGACTGCTTTTAATTTATCGCCGTACTTTGCACGCAATTCTTCTTCTGAATACACATAATTTGAGGTTGAACGGCGTGAAGTAACCAAGCCATATTGTGCTTCGACTTGAGGTTGTGGGAAAGGTTCGCCATTCACAATATCTGCATATCCACGATAAAGGTCAATGGAGTGAGCAAAGTTATACAAATCAATCGTAAAAGCACCTGCTGGACGATTATTGTATTCTATGGCAATATAATCATCTCCGTCACGGAAAAATTCAATATGAAAGAAGCGTTCTTTCATGCCAAACGCTTTAATGATAGCTTCCCCATATTGACGTAACTTGGGATCCATGTCTTTTATAATATAATATGAGTTTTCATAATGATTCAAAACTAAGTCTAAAGGAGTATAAGCATAGTCGAAAGTTGTTGAAAACACAATATTTCCCTTTGAATCCAGTAATCCGTCAAACGTACAAATTTGTTCAGAGTCAACGAATTTTTCAAAGAAATAAACGGTTTGCTTATCCCACTCTTGTTTAAATTGTTCAACATCTTCAGTAGTTTCAAGTTTATAAGTTCCTGCTGCGCCAACTCCATTGTCTGGCTTCGCAATCATCGGAAGTCCAATTTTACTGACAGCCATGTCAACTGCCTGCAAGGTTTTTACAATTTGACCAGGAACGACAGGAACTCCAGCCTTTTTAAAGAGTTTCTTCATTTCAGACTTAAATTTTGTCTTTTTCAAGTCTTTTGGCTTTGGTCCTACAACATTAAATTGTTCACGCAATTTTGCGTCTTGCTCCAACCAATATTCATTGTGTGACTCAATGCGGTCAATTGGTCCGTGCTTGTAAAAAAGGAAGGCTACAGCACGTTTCACTTCATCAAGATTTTCTAAATTTTCCACACGAAAATATTCTGTTAAAGCATTTTTCAACGGTTGATCTAGTTGATCATAAGGTTCTTGCCCGATGCCCAAAACAGTAATTCCTTTATTTGCAAGTTCAACAGTAAATTGTTGAAAATTTTGCGGATAATAAGGTGAAATAACGATATAGTTCATAATAGTGTTTCCTTTCTAATCATAGGTTTAATTGATTGAGAAAATAAGGCATTTGCTTGCGCCACCAAATCCAGTCATGCGAAACATCATATTCCCATTCAGCAAACCATGCTGGAATGTTCTTATGTTCAAAGGCTTCTTTTAAGGTGTAGAAAGAAGGCAGTCCGTCCTGTTCCCATGCACCAAGTCCTGTACAGACAATGATATCAGCATTGCGATAGCGGTCAATAAACCAACCGTCGTTTTGATTCCAAATGTAATCTGCTGGTGAATTTTGATAAATTGCTTCATCATCTAAACAATCACCGACAAAGAAGCGGGCATCGTAAACTCCGCTGAGGGCGATGACCTTGTTAAAGACATCGGGGTGCTGGAGAAAGAAATTAACAGCGTGATAGGCTCCCATAGAACAACCTGTCGTCATCATTGGATCAAACCAACCTGTTTTATGCTTGATAAAAGGAATGGCTTCCTCAATGACATAGCGCTCATAAGCTCGGTGCATTTCCGCGCGGTCGTGAGGAGCTTTCCAATCAGCCAGCCAGCTTTCACTATCTACACTACTCAAAGTGAAGAATTGAATTTTTCCTGTTTCGATAAACCATGAACAAGCCTCAATCATACCAAAATCTGCATATTCATTGTGACTGCCTCCTGATGAAGCAAAAACG
Organism: Streptococcus sp. HMSC034E12; assembly: GCF_001835915.1. NCBI lineage: Bacteria > Bacillati > Bacillota > Bacilli > Lactobacillales > Streptococcaceae > Streptococcus > Streptococcus sp. HMSC034E12. Next base: position 11,040 of record NZ_KV826441.1, on the reverse strand, counting down.
ACTACAGGCATTCCAGCGTGCCCGTAACGATTCACATACATTTCACGATTTAAATGACCACTCCAATGACTTAAAAATTCAACATGCATATAAATTCTCTCCTCATATTCTTAATTAATTTATTTACCATTTTTCACTAAAGAAGCGAAGACAATCAGGTAAATGCTCAGCCCAAGCCATTTCATTGTGTTCTGCCCCAGCTTGAATATGAAACAATAGATTTTCCAAATCTAAACCGCCCGCAATTAACTGACGAAAGTAGGTTAATGACGAATCAATGTAAGCTTGCTTGATATTGCCAGCCATCAAGGTTTTATCGGTGTCATCTGCTTCTTCTGTTCCAACATAAATATAAATACGCTGATCTGCTAATAAGTTATGGCGTTCTATATAACGATTGAACGCTTCCTGATGCAGCCAGTTTGCAGATGAGAAAACACCCAAGCAGCCAATTTGCTCTTGGTATTCAATTCCCATAAACTGTGTAATGTTTCCGCCTAAAGAAGAACCAACCATAGCCGTGTGCGCTCGGTCTGACTTGGTACGATAATACTCGTCAACAAAGGGTTTTACAACTTCCATGACAAACTCCGCATACTCTGTCCCCTTGCCGCCAAATTGCATACCTGGAATAGTTGATTCTTGATATTTCCATGCAGAATACTCATTCATTCGATTAAAACCGTCATTGTCAATCGCCACCACAATCATTTTTTCAATATCGGGATTTCTCTTAATCGTTGGAATGATTTTCCAAGAATGTCCACTAAAAGACTCTTTACTATAAAGGATATTTTGACCGTCGTGAAAATAAACTACAGGATAGGATTTCTGAGTATCTTGCTCATAATTTCTAGGAAGTAGCACTCGAACACGACGCTTTTGTTTGCTATAAGGCACTTCTAATGCATGTTCCCTTACTTCAAGGTAAAAATAGGATTGATTCATTGTCAGAAAACTTTCTATTTTCAAAATTTTTATTTATTATATCATAAAATATACAAAAAAGTTAGGGAATTCCTAACTTTTTAATACTTTTATAACAAATCATCATTATTTCTATCTTTTCCAAAAGAAAACTAGAGATTTTGATAATTTTTGATAGCTTGTAGCGCTCGTTTTGCTATTTTTTCATAGCGTTCTTTTTTGTCTCGAATGCGTGGACCGTCCAACTCCTTGATAATTCCAAAATTGACATTCATTGGCTGGAAATGTTTGCTATCAGCATGCGTGATATAATGAGGTAAGCTTCCAATAGCAGTTGTTTCTGGAAAGACCAGAGCTTCTTCTCCATTGAAAAGTCTAGTTGCATTGATACCGGCTACCAGCCCAGATGCAGCGGATTCTACATACCCTTCTACACCGGTCATCTGACCTGCAAAGAAGATATTCTCTTGTTTTTTAGACTGGAACGTCTGTGTCAGGAGATTTGGTGAATCCATGTAAGAATTGCGGTGCATAACTCCATAGCGAACAAATTCTGCATTTTCTAATCCCGGAATCATCCGAAAAACGCGCTTCTGTTCACCCCATTTTAGATGTGTTTGGAAACCAACAATATTATAAAGGCTTCCAGCTGCATTGTCTTGACGAAGCTGAACGACTGCATAAGGTGTCTTAAATCCACCGTCACGAGGTCCTTTATAGTCATCTGGGTATTCCAAACCAACTGGCTTCATAGGACCGTAGAGCATGGTTTTTATTCCTCTTTTTGCTATCACCTCAATCGGCATACAGCCTTCAAAGTATTTTTCTTTTTCAAAGCTATTTAACGGTGCTTCCTCGGCATTTACCAAAGCGTCATGAAAAGCCATAAACTCATTCTTAGTCATAGGAGCATTGAGATAAGCAGCCTCTCCCTTGTCATAGCGAGATTTGAGGTAAACTTTCTCCATGTCAATTGTATTGACATCTACAATCGGTGCTGCTGCATCATAAAAGTAAAATCCAGCTCCACCATTTAGCGCGTGAATCTTTTCAGCAAGTGTATCACTTGTCAAAGGTCCCGTCGCAATAACAGTAATCGTATCATCAGGAATTTTGGTGATTTCCTCACGAATAACTTCGATTAAAGGATGGTTTGTCACCTCATCAGTCACCATTTGTGAAAAACCGTCACGGTCAACTGCTAACGCTCCTCCGGCCGGTACACGCGTAGCTTCTGCTGCTCGCATAATGATTGAATCCAAACGGCGCATTTCTTCTTTTAACAAACCAACCGCATTCGTTAGCGAATCCCCCCGTAGAGAATTCGAGCAGACTAGCTCTGCAAAATCACTAGTCTTATGTTGCGGAGTAGATTTCACTCCTCGCATTTCATACAGCTTAACAGGAATACCGCGTTTAGCAATTTGATAAGCTGCTTCGCTGCCAGCCAGACCAGCTCCTATGACATTGATATAAGATTGAGACATGAAACAAATACCTCTTTGGGAGGAGACTCCCACAAATCTTTCTAATTATTCTTAACCATTATAACAGAAAAAGCCCCTACTGACGAGTGAGACTTTCTAGGACGCAAATACACTAACTTATTAGTATCCATCCTCAAACATTGGTGTAAAGAATATAATGATTGGTCATGTATCTATTTCTTTAACATTTTTTCCAGATAAGCAATTTTAACAAAATCCTTATCATTATTTTGGTCATTTCGATAGGAATCTTGCGAAGATGCTGTGTAAATCTTAAGATATTGTTCAGCATCAGGAAGAAAATAAACTACCCCTGCTGTTTCATGTTTTACCAATTCATCTAAAGGAATCCCAGCAAAGTTTTCCAAAGTATTCATGCTACCAAACTCAACCGATAGATTTCCTTTTTGAAATTCGTGCTCGTGCAAATCTACTAATTGGTAGTCAAGCCGGTTCATAATCGTTTCAATCTTTTTAAAATCATAAATTCGTACCTCATCAGGTGCGTCCCATCCCCTAGGATCTCCTGGAACATGGATATCAATATCTCGTGCTTGCCAGTCGTGGCCAGTTACCTGTTCAAGCCCTAGTGAACCCATAAGCAAGGGAGTGATTCCAATTCCGTTCAATTCCTTTGCAATCTTTAAAAATTCATCAAATTTCTCTTTCATACAGTTTCCTTTGCTATATATAAAGAAAGTTTACATAAAATAAATTACGTAAACATCTTTAGCTTATTTTACTTTTTCTTCTTCGTAATCCCCATTGCTGCAGACAACTTGCTTGCCTCCACCACGAACTTTCTTTTCTACAAGATACTGACCGCATTTCGGACAAGAGCGACCAACCGGTTTATCCCAAGAAGTAAAGTCACAATCTGGGTAGCGATTGCAGCCATAGAAAAGGCGATTGCGTTTGGTTTTGCGCTCAATGATTTGCCCTTTGTGACACTTAGGACACTCTACACCGATTTCTTTGACAATCGCTTGAGTATGACGACAGTCAGGAAAATTGCTACATGCATAGAATTTACCATAGCGGCCTAACTTGATAACCATAGGACTTCCACAAACTTCGCAATCAAAACCAGCCGGTTCGTCTTTAATTTGAATTTTCTCCATTTCAGTTTCTGCTTTTGCAACTTCTTTTTCAAATGGCTTATAAAATTCATCAATGACCTTTTGCCATTGCTCTTTTCCTACTTCGACATCATCTAGCTTAGCTTCCATATCAGCGGTAAACTTCACATTGACAATATCTGGGAAGAATTCAACAATCAGAGAGTTCACGATTTCTCCCAGTTCAGTTGGCTCAAAGCGCTTAGAAACTAATTTGACATAGTAGCGTTTTTGAATAGTTTCAATTGTTGGTGCATAAGTTGACGGACGCCCAACGCCATTCTCCTCCAAGGTCTTAATTAAAGTTGCTTCTGAATAACGTGCTGGTGGTTGAGTAAAATGCTGCTCAGGATTGGTGTTGATACGCTTAACCAAATCACCTTTTTTCATGTCTGGCAGCATTTTGTTTTTATCAGAGTCGTTATAAATAGCTAGATAACCATCAAATTTAACCTGACTACCATTTGCAGCAAATTGAACACCATTTTGCTCTAACTTCACACTCATCGTGTCAAATACCGCAGCAGTCATTTGACTCGCCACGAAACGATTCCAAATCAACGTATACAATTTCAATTGATCTTTATCTAGATATTTTGCGATATTGTCAGGTGTATTAAATACACTTGAAGGACGAATCGCTTCATGGGCGTCTTGTGCGCCAGAAGCATTTCGGACTCTACTGCCGTGTTTAGAATATTTCTCACCAAAACGATCTGTAATGAAGGTTGCAGCTTCATTTTGAGCTACCGGACTAATTCGAGTGGAATCTGTACGCATATAGGTAATCAAACCTTGCACACCAGATCCGATATTAATTCCTTCATAAAGCTGCTGAGCAACCATCATCGTCTTACGAGTTCGGAAATTAATTTTATTGGCAGCGTCCTGCTGCATAGATGATGTGGTATAAGGCAGCGGAGCATTGCGCTTGCGTTCCTTTTTCTCAACGCTTTCGACAGTAAATTCATCACCTTCAATATGAGAAAGAACATTTTTTACATCATCGTTGGTAGCAAGCTTCATCTTCTTGCCATTCATGCCATAAAAGCTGGCTTGAAATTGACGAGTTCCTTTTTTGAAAGTTCCGTCAATCGTCCAATACTCTTTCGGCTTAAAAGCATTGATTTCATTTTCACGGTCAATGATGAGTTTCAAGGCAACAGATTGCACACGTCCAGCTGACAATCCCTTTTTGACTTTTTTCCAGAGAATTGGAGAGATAGAGTACCCCACAATACGGTCAAGGACACGACGCGCTTGTTGAGCATCTACCAAATCCATGTCAATCTGGCGCGGTTCTTTAAAAGCATTTTTTACTGCATCTTTCGTGATTTCGTTGAAAACAACACGATTTTTATCTGTCTCGTCCAGATTTAAGATATGAGCCAAATGCCAAGAAATAGCTTCTCCTTCACGGTCCGGGTCACTTGCAAGATAGACTTGTTTCGCTTTTTTAGCTTCTTTTTTCAAATCATTGATAAGAGGCCCTTTCCCGCGAATATTGATATATTCTGGCTCATAGTTGTTTTCAAAATCGATGGACATGGTAGACTTTTTCAAATCGCGAATATGTCCAACGCTGGCTAAAACTTTGTAGTTCCGCCCTAAATATTTTTCAATTGTTTTTGCCTTAGCTGGCGACTCTACAATCACCAGATTTTTTTTAGCTGTTATTTTTTTCTTTGTTTTTGTTGCCAATCTAAACACCTTCTAAAAGTAATAAACCTCATAGAGTTTAAACTATTTTTTTCAAGATGTCAACTAGTAGCATTCTCTTATAGGAGAACTTGTTTTAAAATTGGAATTCAGAAAGTACGTCAGCCCCTGATGTGATGCATTTCGCTCCCTCCTGAATCAAATGATGACAGCCATCACTTCTTCCATCTAAAATTGACCCTGGAATAGCAAATACATCTCGCCCTTCTTCCATTGCTCGCTCACAAGTAATAAGGCTGCCTGAGCGCATTTTGGCATCAGCAACAATAACCCCTCTGCACAATCCTGCTATAATCCGATTACGCTCTGGAAAATGAAATTTTAATGGCTCTGCTTCAGAACTATATTCACTAAGTACTAGATGATGTTCTCCCAAATACGATTGGAGTTTTTTATTCGCCCTTGGATAAAAAACGTCTAGACCCGTTCCGATAACTGCAATTGTTCGACCACCATTTTGCAATGCTGCCATGTGAGCCGAGGTATCAATTCCGCGTGCTAAACCACTCACGATAACCAATTCATTGTTTAGCTCTTTAATAATCTTTTGAACGGATTGACTGCCTACTCGGCTACTATTCCGACTTCCTACAACAGCTACTTTAGGTAATTTTAGCAAATCCAAATTACCTTTATAAAAAAGAAGAACGGGTGGATTATAAATTTCACTCAAATCCCAAGGATACACATCATCCAAGATAGAAAAAGACGGAAATTTTTCAAATTCTTGACATAACAAATCATCATCTAGCTGCAGATATTTTTCAATGAAAAGAGCTGGATTACGGCATTCCGACACAACTGCCATATCTTTTACTGATAATTCTTTTTCTTGTATCTCAGCATACGAGAGAACATTGATGACCTGCTGATTGGTCAAGCCAGCTTCTTTTAATTTATAGATATCAAAATTATCCATTTTATCATTCCTTTTACTTTTTAATTACACTTCACTTATATTATTCGTAAAAGGAATTAAAAAAACGAGAATTTCTCGCTTTTCACATTTTATCTAATTCTTTAATAATTCGAGCTGGGTTTCCAGCCAAAACAACATTATCACCATAAGATTTGGTGACAACCGATCCCGCTCCAACGACGACATTGTCTCCTAATGTTACTCCAGGCAAAATCGTTACACCGCCACCCGCCCAGAAATTATCGCCAATGGTAATTGGTGCACCGTATTCTATACCTGATATGCGTTCTTGTGCATCTAAAGGGTGGAGAGGGGTCAGAAGTTGACAATTTGGTCCAAACAATGCATTTTTTCCAATAGTAATTGGACAAACATCAAGCATGGTCAAATTCCAATTAGAATAGAAATTTTCTCCTAAGTGAATGTTGATACCATAATCGCAGACAAAGTTTGGTTTCATCGAAATGTTCTCACCAGTTGAGCCGAACCATTCTTTTACGAGTTTACTTCTTTTTTTACCGTCCTGTTCTGCATTAAATGCGTATTGAAATTGACGAGAACGTGTTACCAATTTTCGTAATTCGGGATCTTGCGGATTGTATAATTCTCCTGCAATCATTTTTTCATATTCAGTTTTCATTGACTTCTCTTTTCATTCTTGATAAGTGAATGGTTAGATACATTTGTTCATCATCAGACGTCTGATAATTGCGCGTCTGCTTGAGATATTGGGTAATCTTTGTTGTCGTTTCATAAGCTGACGGATACTTGATTTTCAGTAAATCAAACATGTCATTGTCGTCTAACTCTTGATGTCCAGTGTCCGTTAAAACACGTTCGCAAAAAAATTTCAGATGCGTAATAAAGCGTTGAACATAAATATCCTCGTCATCTAATGAGATCTTTAAGCTGTATTTGACGATTGTCATGATTTCTTCCATTAGTTGCGTCAAATCTTGAGCGGCTACATTGCCATTATCTAATTCAGCATTGACAATGGTCAAAGCCATAAAACCTGCTTCGTCCAAAGGTAAATCTTGCCCTAAATAGTCACCCAACAATTGATTGGCATACTTGCCAACTTCAAATTCGTCAGGAAAAAATCGCTTAATGTCCCACATGAGGAAATTTTTCATAAAGAAATGATCTTGGATACGTAAAACCACACCATACAGGTGGTCAGCCATCGCTAAAAAAGCACCATCTTGCAATTTTTTATTTATTTTTGCATGTGCGTAAGTGATAATTTTATCAGCCATTTCTATGATGTCAGCAGGTAATTCTAACAATAATTCACGCTTGTTTTCTGACAAAACATATTTTTTCTCAATCAGATTATCCCGAATATCATCTCCTGCTTTACATCCAAAAGCCAGTCCACGTCCCATCAACACTACTTCTTGGTGGTTTTCTTCAGAAATGACCACATTATTATTTAAAACTTTAGTAATAATCATCTCTTGTCCTCGACTTCTTCAAGCATGGATTTAATTGGTTCAAAGGTTGTCCGATGAATAGGAGTGATTCCCTTTCGTTTCAATCCTTCTAAATGATGCTGGGTTCCATAACCAACATTGTGTGCAAAGTCATAACCTGGATAAGTTAGCTCATAATTTGTCATCATGCGATCTCTAGTCACCTTGGCTACGATTGAAGCGGCCGCAATAGACAGCGAATTGGCGTCTCCTTTGATAATAGACGTTTGCGGAACTTGAACATCTAACTGCATAGCATCAATCAAGAGATGTTGCGGAGCAACTTCAAGATTTCCCACCGCCTCTAGCATAGCTAATTTCGTCGCTTCATAGATATTCACTTCATCAATAACTTGATTATCCTTGATACCAATACCAACTGAAATTGCTTGTTTGAGCACTTCTTGATAGATTTCTTTGTGCTTTTTCTTGGGAACTTTCTTGCTATCGTTGAGACCTTTGATTTTACAGTTTTTAGGTAAAATAACTGCCGCTGCCACAACAGGACCTGCTAAGGGGCCACGCCCAACCTCATCAATCCCAGCGATATATTGGCAACCAGTAGCATAAAGCTCCTTTTCATATCGTAACATTTGCTCCAAACGACGGTATTCGTCCAATTCAGCTTGAATTTGTTTTTTACGTTTCACAATGAGCTTGTGGACACCAGCTCGACTATCATCTCGAAATTGCTCAAAAACAGGACTCTCTATGTTTGTTATTTCAGATAAGATTTCTTGAATCTCTTTAATCGTTGCCATGTATCTCACCTAAAGTATCTAAAGTATAACGTCCCAATTTACCGTCACGAATGTCTTTGATAAAAAGACGATAAAAACGATCATAATCATCTCGAAAACCCAATTTTTGTGTCATATCTATAATGATTTCCGGTGCTTCTTCTTCCAAGTCCATTTGCTTGAACCGTTCTTGAAGTTCCTTTGGATAATGTTCTTTGAAATAATTGATTCCAAAAATAGTAACCTCATCCATTGGAAGCAAATCGTCTTTAATCGCTCCTGTTAAAGCGAGTTTCAAAGCAACTTTTTCATCTTCAAACTTAGGCCAGAGAATCCCTGGAGTATCTAAAATTTCCAAGTCCCTATTAGATTTGAGCCACTGCTGCCCCTTGGTAACACCCGGTTTATTTCCAGTCACAGCGATTTTTTTCCCAGCTAAACGGTTCATCAGGGTTGATTTACCAGCGTTTGGGATGCCGATAATCATAGTCCGCAATGTTTCAATTTGGATCCCACGTTCTTTTTGCCGAGCAATTTTTTCTTTCATCAATGACTTAGCTGCTTCTGTGACTTTTTTAACAGTTGATTGTTCTTTAGAATTGATTGCCAAGGTCTTGATACCTTGACTTTCAAAATATCTTCGCCACTCTTTCGTCAGATCAGAATCAGCTAAATCCGTCTTATTTAAAATAAGAAGCTTGGGCTTATCGCCCACGATTTTAGTTAGCATAGGATTTTGACTAGATAATGGCAAACGCGCATCTACTAAAATTGTCACAAAATCCACAAATTTGATATTTTCTTGTACTTGTCTCCGAGCCTTGGACATGTGTCCCGGAAACCATTGAATAGTAGCCATGAAAACCTCTTTCTTACACTAGTTTAACATCTTCATTATACCAAAATTTTAGCTAATTCGCATTGATAAATCATGCAACAAAAAATCACCTTTCAAAAACAAAAGGCAATTTTTGAATCTTAATGATACAAAACAGGCTTTCTATCCTGTTTATCGATAAACGGAAGTCTTGATTCGCGAATCCGTTTTACATAGTCAACAATTTCTTTCCCTTCGTTGTCAAATTCTACAACAGTAAAAAATTGATCATGATAAAACAAAAATTTATAATGATTTTCAAATGCTTCTTTGAGCCATTTTTCTTTTGCAATAATGGAACGCATGGGGTAATCATCTACAGCAGCGACCCATACAGGCTTGCGATGCGCGTGAGTTAAAAGCAAGTCCGCCATATGAATCATGGTTTCATTTCCTTGTTTCAACAAAATGATACTATGATCATTGCTATGACCACCAGTATGAACCATTTGAATTTCCGGTATGACATTTAAGTATTCCGTAAATGTCTCCACTTGATGTTGAATAGGCTCCCAATTTTCTCTGAGATAAGTCCCTTTAGTCCGATTATTTGGGTTCATCATCTCGTACCATTCAATATCATTTACAAAAATCTTAGCATTAGGAAAAGTTGAAACCAACTGATGATTTTCATTTAATTTTGTCAATCCACCAGAGTGATCGTGATGCATGTGAGTCATCAACACATAAGAAATATCTTCAGGAGTCAAACCTAAAAGTTCCAAGCTCTCTTCAATTCTGCCTTCAGATAAAATCCCTAAATTTCGTCTTTGTTTATCAGATAGTTTCGCAGTGTTAAAACTTGCATCAATTAAATAATTTTTATTTTTGTATTGAATCAATATTGGATCGGTTAATTCAACCATCATATTTTCTTCAGTTGTTGGATAATAGCGTGACCAAACAACTTTTGGTACAGGAACAAATAAAGTGCCTGCATCTGTCATCTTGTCAACTCCACGTAACCAAATTAATTTCATGTCTCCAAATTGATACTCTTGTAGAGCGAGTTCTGTCATTTCTTACTCCTTTAGCCACCTTTCGGCAATTTCTCTTCTGAGAGAATTTCCAGATCTTCCATAGTTTTCAATAGTTTCTGCATCCTTTAAATAACGTTTGATATTAACCTTGTCGAATTTTTGTAAGGGACCAATTAGTCGAAGGATTTCATCGGATATCTCAATAGCAACTTTCGTCGTGTACAGTTTTATTCGAGAAACAAATTTTGCATCTTCTTCAATTTGACTAGGATAAGAATCAAAATAAGCTTCTGCAGAGCATAATTTATTGTATAAATCAGCAAATTTATCGGCTCTATAATATTTGTAGTGGGTAAACCCCCTATAGATCTTATAGAGCCTATTTTTGTGTAGAAAAAAGCCCCATAATATCTATAATGAAAAGCGACAAAACCATCATTAGAAAGAATCATATGGAACAACTACATTTTATCACAAAACTCCTTGATATCAAAGATCCTAATATCCAAATTATAGATATCATCAATAAGGATACACACAAGGAAATCATCGCTAAACTGGACTACTACGCTCCTTCTTGTCCTGAGTGTGGAAGTCAAATGAAGAAATATGACTTCCAAAAACCGTCGAAAATTCCTTACCTCGAAACAACTGGTATGCCTACTAGAATTCTCCTTAAAAAGCGACGTTTCAAGTGCTATCAGTGCTCGAAAATGATGGTCGCTGAGACTTCTCTCGTCAAGAAGAATCATCAAATCCCTCGTATCATCAACCAAAAAATTGCTCAGAAACTGATTG